>JBIIGF010000080.1:0-6958 GCA_044236665.1 Aestuariivirga sp.
GCGCGGGAAGGCCATGTCGGGCGCGCCGATCATCAGCGGCACGAACCAGTTGCCGAAGCCACCGATCATCGCGGGCATGACCATGAAGAAGATCATGAGCAGGCCGTGCGCGGTGACGAACACGTTATACATGTGCTTGCCGGCATCAAGCGCCGCGTCGGCGGGCGTGCCATAGACCATGGTGGCAAGGCCGGTGAAGTACTGGATGCCCGGGTCCTGCAGTTCCATGCGCATGACGATCGAGAGGAAGCCGCCGATGACACCGGCGAAGATGGCGAACCACAGATACATCGTACCGATGTCCTTGTGGTTGGTGGAGTAGACGTAACGCTTCCAGCCGGTCGGGTGGCCGTGATCGTCGTGAGCGGTTGCTGCGTGTGCCATGAGTTTATGCCTCTTCCCGGATTACTGCTGCGCCAGCTGGCTCTTGGCCGCGAGCCTGGCGGACATGAACTTGTGAGCTTCCTCGACGCCCGCGGTCTGCGCCTTCTGGGCCCAGGCCTGATAGTCAGCCTCCTCGACGACGACCACCTCGATCGGCATGTAGGCATGATCCTTGCCGCAAAGCTCGGAGCACTGGCCATAGAACGTGCCGGTGCTGGCCGCGCGGAACCAGTCCTCGTTCAGACGGCCCGGGATCGCATCGATCTTCATGCCGAAGGACGGGATGGTCCAGGCATGGATGATGCCATCAGGATCGGAAGTGACGATCAGCTTCACCGTCTTGTTGACCGGGACATAGACCGGATTGTCGGTCTTCAGGAGATAGGGAACATTGGCCTCCCGGGCGGTGGCGAGGTCGCGGGCGCGATCATCCAGGGACGCGGTGAAGGACACCTTGGCCGAGCCATCGTCACCGACGCCAAGGTCGGGGTATTCATAGGTCCAGTTCCAGCCGGGGTTGCCGATGACCTTGATCGTCATGTCGGCGGCGGGAATGTCGCGCTGAAGGTAGAGCAGGCGGAAGGAGGGAATGGCGATCACCACCAGGATGAGGATGGGGATCACCGTCCACGCCACCTCGATGGCGGCATTGTGGGTGGTGCGGGACGGAACCGGGTTCGCCTTTGCGTTGTAGCGCACCATCACATAAATGAGCAGCCCCAGAACAAAGAGCGTGATGGCGGTGATGATCGGGAGGAGCAAGGCGTTATGCATCCAGTGGATGCCTTCCATCGACGGCGATTCCGCCGGCTGAAGCCCCATCTGCCAGGGCTTGGCGTAGCCATCATAGGCAGCCGCCACGGGAATGCCCGCGAAACCGGCGGCAATGGCGGACATGGCCGTCAACGTGTTCCGAAACTTCATCGTCACCCTCTCTCTTCAAAGCCTTGGCGCCCGAGCGCAAGGCGGTGGGGGGCATAGCTGTCCCTGGATGCTCCCCTTTTCCAAATGGCGATTGTGAACCACATTCGCCCGCCAGCCGCAACGTTGCAGAGCGCGGCAAAACGTCATGGCACAAACCTTCGCAAATGCAACAGAATTCCGCCCCAATTGCTGCCCAAACCCCCGCCCCTGAACATCGGGCAAGCGGTGCTGGAACGGCGCCACAGAACCGGGTTGTCTAAGCCGGCGCCCGGCGCTAAACCCGCCGAATCGGGAAACAGAAGGTACGATCCTGTGCGAATCAACTTGAAGCCGGGCCGTTGGCTCGCTCTCACCTGCGTCGCTCTCGCTTTCAGCTTCGGAGCTGCCGGCATCGCGGCCGCGCAGGAATCCGCCGCTCCGCCCAAGCAGTTTGGCCCGCGTGCCGGAAAACAGCAGGAAGGCCAGCCGCAGCAAGGCCAGGCGCCCGCGCCGAAGGTCGATGTGATCGCCGAGAACGGCAAATGGAAGGTTCAGTGCGAAGTCCTGCCGGCCGTCGAGGGGCAGCCTGAAACCCGCCAGTGCGGCATGGTGCAGAGCACCCAGAACGAAAAGAACCCCAAGGCCACACTGACACTCGTGATGGTGAAGACCGAGGCCAACGGCAAGAGCATCATCAACATGCGCATCATCGCGCCGATCGGCGTGTTCCTGCCCACTGGCGTTGCGCTCGAAATCGATGGTGATGCCGTCGGCCGCGTGCCGTTCACCCGCTGCATGCCGCAGGTCTGCATGGCCTTCGCCGAGGCATCGCCAGAAACGCTGGGCAAGCTCAAGAAGGGCAAGTCGGCCAATTTCATCATCTATGAAGCGCCGGGCATGGGCCTGCCGATGACGCTGTCGCTCGACGGCTTCTCCGCCTCGCTGGCAGCACTCGAAAAGGCATCGTAACGCCTCCTGCCGGCGTCAGCGCCCATCACCATCAGGCCGCTTTCCCCCGGAAAGCGGCCTTTTTTACCGCTGGCCTGCGCCCCCAAGGCCCAAGTTGCTGGCGGAACCCCCGCCGCTCACCTATCTTGAGGCCTCAGACAGCCGCTCAAGCCCAGGTGACACCCGTGCCGACACAAGCCAGCCAATCCCTCCTCGACTCGCAGGATTTCAGCCGCGCCGATGCGCTGACGATCGTTGCCGACACGCTGAAGGGCGCCGAGGACGGCGAACTGTTCCTCGAAAAACGCCAGACCGAAAGCCTCGTCTGGGACGACGGCAAGCTGAAATCAGCCAGTTTCGACGAGCAGCAGGGCTTCGGCCTGCGCACCGTCCGGGGCGAGACGGCAGCCTATGCCCACGCGACCGACGTCTCGATCTCGGCCCTGAAGCGTGCAGCCGAAGTCTGCCGGACGGTGGCGACAGGCGGCAGCGTCAGCCATTCGGTGGCCCCGGAGCGCACCAACCGGCGGCTCTATGCCGATACCAACCCCGCAGACGCCATGGGCTTCAGCGACAAGGTCGCACTGCTCCAGAAGGTCGATGCCTATGCCCGCGGCCTCGACCCCCGGGTGCGGCAGGTGTCAATCTCGATGGCGGCGGACTGGCAATCGGTCGAGATCCTGCGGGCCGATGGCCAGAGCTATGCCGACGTGCGCCCGCTGGTGCGCTTCAACATCTCGGTGGTTTCCTCCGACGGCAAGGAACAGGGCCAGGGCAGCCACGGCCTTGGCGGGCGGGGCGAGCCCCTGTCCTATTTCACCGATGACGTCTGGATGGCAGCCGCCGCGGAGGCGCTGCGCCAGAGCCTCGTCTCGCTCGAAGCACGGCCGGCGCCAGCGGGCGAAATGGATGTGCTGCTGGGCCCCGGCTGGCCGGGCATCCTGCTGCATGAGGCGGTGGGCCATGGGCTTGAGGGCGATTTCCACCGCAAGAAGACCAGCGTCTTCAGCGGCATGACCGGCGCGCGGGTGGCCGCGAAGGGCGTCACCATCGTCGATGACGGGACACTCGCCAACCGGCGGGGCTCCATCACCATCGATGATGAGGGAACGCCCTCGCGCTGCACGACACTCATTGAAGACGGCATTCTCGTGGGCCTCATGCAGGACCGCATGAACGCAAGGCTCATGGGCGTATCACCCACCGGCAACGGCAGGCGCCAGTCCTACGCCCACGCGCCCATGCCGCGCATGACCAACACCTACATGCTGTCCGGCGACAGGCACCCGGAAGAAATCCAGCGCTCCATCAAGCGCGGGCTCTATGCCAAGTCCTTCGGCGGCGGGCAGGTGGACATCACATCGGGAAAGTTCGTGTTTTCCTGCACCGAAGCCTATCTGATCGAGGACGGCAAGATCACCATGCCGGTGAAGGGCGCAACGCTGATCGGCGCGGGAGCCGACGCGCTGACCCGCATCTCCATGGTGGGCAATGACATGGAACTCGATTCCGGCATCGGCACCTGCGGCAAGCAGGGACAGGGCGTGCCGGTGGGTGTCGGCCAGCCCACGCTCCGCATCGACCGGCTCACCGTCGGCGGCACTGCAGCCTGAGCCTTGAGATGAAGCCCCAAACCGTCATCTTCGACATGGACGACGTGCTGTGCCGCTATGACCTGGGGCGCAGGCTCAGGGCACTGTCGCGCCTGACCGGCCAGATGCCGCGCGACATCCGCGCAGCAATCTGGGACTCGGGCTTCGAGGATGCCGCCGACACAGGGGGCTATGCCGACCCTGAGCATTATCTCGCGGAATTCGGCCAGCGCCTCGGTTATCCGATCACCCGCACGGAATGGATCGCCACCCGGCGCGAGGCGATGCAGCCCTGGCCCGGCATGCTGGCCCTTGCCGCCAGGATCGGCGAACAGGCGCGCATCGCCATCTACAGCAACAACGGACCGATGACCAAGGCGGGCATCACCGAACTCTTCCCCGAACTGTGCGCCGTGTTCGGCGAGCAGTATTACTCCTTTGAGTTCGGCACCAAGAAGCCTGACCCGCGGAGCTTCGGCAAGCTGATGGAGCGGATGGACACCAGGCCCGAAGACTGCTGGTTCATCGACGACAAGAAATCCAACGTGACGGGCGCGCGCATGGCGGGCCTTGCCGGGCACCACTTCCGCAGTTCAGAGCACTTCATTCCGGATGCCAGGGCGCTGGGCTTCATCCTATGAGCCACACCAAGCCCGGGCTGGATGTCGCGCCCTTCCTGACAGGGTCCACCATGCGCCATGTGGTGGTGATGACGCTGACCGGCGCCATAGGCCTGATGGCGCTGTTCCTGGTGGACCTGATCGACCTGTTCTTCCTGTCGCTGCTGAAGCAAACGGAAGTGACGGCGGCGATCGGCTATGCGGGCACCATCGTGTTCGCCAACCTGTCGGTGGCGATCGGCTGCGGCATCGCGGCCTCGGCGCTGGTGGCACGCAACCTCGGCGCCGGCGACGTCCCCCGCGCCCGGCAATATGCGACAAGCGCCCTGCTGTTTTCACTGCTGATCTCGGCCGTCATCACGCTGGCGATCAATCTTGGCTCCGGACTGCTGCTCTCCCTCCTCGGTGCATCGGGCGAGGCCAAGCGGCTGGCGCAGGTCTTCATCTGGACCATGACGCCAGGCTACATCCTGATCTCGGGTGCGGTGTGCTGCTCCTTCATCCTGCGCGGCATCGGCGATGCGCGCCGCGCCATGTACATTACCCTGACCGCCGGCGTCGTCACAGCCTGTACCGATCCGGTGTTCATCTTCGGGCTGGGCCTCGGCATACAGGGTGCAGCGCTCGCCACAGTGCTGGGCTATGCCGTGTCCTTCGGCGTCGGGCTGCATGGCGTCATCAAGGTGCACCGCTTCCTGAACCCGATGCGCCTCGCTGGCCTCAAGCGCGATTTCGGCCCGCTGTGGGGCATCGCCTTTCCAGCCATCCTGACCCAGCTCGCCACGCCCTTTGCCAATGCCTACATGACCTATGAGCTGGCGCCCTTCGGTGACGAAGGCGTATCGGGCTTCGCCATCATCGGCCGGATCATTCCGGTGGCCTTCGGCATCATCTTCGCGCTCTCGGGCTCGGTGGGGCCCATCATCGGCCAGAACTACGGCGCACGGCAATACGGCCGGGTGCGCGAAACACTGACCAATGGCCTTCTCTTCGCGGCGGTGTACACGCTCACCACATCGCTGATCCTGTTCCTGTTCCGGCACGAGATCGCAGCCGCCTTCAGCGCCACCGGCGGCGCGGCGGAACTCATCATCTTCTTCTGCACCTTCATCGGCATCAGCTGGGCCTTCGCGGGCGCCCAGTTCGTGTCCAACGCCGCCTTCAACAATCTCGGGCGGCCCAAGCTCTCGACCTTCTTCAACTGGGCCAAGGCCACGCTCGGCACCATTCCCTTCGCCATGGCGGGCGCGCATGTTGCCGGGCCAGAAGGCGTTCTGGCCGGAACGGCGCTGGGCTCCGTCCTGTTCGGCATTGCATCAGTCTGGACAGCCTATAAAATCGTGGCGTTGAGCGAGAGCGGAGCAGCAAGATGAGCCTGATGACGATTCTGGACCAGGCCGCCGGCGGACGGTTGTTTGCCGGACTCGCCCGGAACCTCGGCCTCGATGCAGCCACGACGCGCGATGCCATGGCAAGGCTGTGCCCGGTGATTGCGACCGCGCTCCATGACGAGGCTGCGAAGAATGACGAGCTGTTCCAGTCTCTCCTTGATCTCATCGAAGATGGCGAGGAAGCCGCCACGCTTGATACGCCGGAAAGCCTGACCAGTGCCGAAGCCATGGCCGATGGCGCGCGCATCCTCGATGATGTGTTCGGATCGCGCGACAAGGCCATCACGGCGCTGCGCAAGGCGGAGCCCGCACTTGCGGAACGCGACCTGAACACGCTGAGCGCCGTTTGTGCAACCACCGTCGTGGCCGCCCTCGCAAAGGCCAACGCGCCGATGGCACTTGCCGCCGCTGTGCCACAACCGGTGGCGGGCCAGCAGGGCGGGTTCCTTGCCGCACTGGTGAGCGCCATCATTGCAGGGATCGTCTCGGCGCTTTCGAGGCAACTGGCGCCGCGCCGCCGCCGCACCACCAGCTACACCAGCGCCCGCACCAAGCGGCGCACGACCACCCGCAGCCGGGCCACCCCGGCACGGCGCAGCCGCACCACCTCTGCCTCAGTCGAGAGCGTGTTCAGGGACATTCTCGGCAATCTGGGACGATAGCCACGGGCTTCGCGTGAGGCTCAGTAGGCGCAGTCCTTGAAGACGTGCCTGACGTCTCCCTGCCAGCTGCCATGATAGAGGGCGAGAAGGTCTTCGGCGGAGGTCTTGCCGCGCGCCACGATCGCATCGAGCGGATCGAGGAAGCGTGCCTCGCCGAGCCCGCGTGCTTGAAGCCCGGCGCGCGCGATCTTCAGCACATCACGCGAGATGTCCTGAACCGTCCGTCTACGGAGCGT
Organism: Aestuariivirga sp.; assembly: GCA_044236665.1. Classification (GTDB taxonomy): domain Bacteria; phylum Pseudomonadota; class Alphaproteobacteria; order Rhizobiales; family Aestuariivirgaceae; genus Aestuariivirga. The sequence goes on from JBIIGF010000080.1 coordinate 6,737, forward strand.
TGCGCCGAGCGCGAGGCGGGGCACCTCGTTGCGGAGCACCTGGCGTTCTTCCGCCGTCCAGTCCTTTACCAAATCCCAGGCTGCATCGAGGGCGGACTGATCGTAAAGAAGGCCCACCCACAGGGCGGGCAGCGCGGCAAGCATGGGCGCAAGGCCCGAATCCGCGCCGCGCATTTCGAGATATTTCTTCAGCCGCACCTCGGGGAAGATCGTCGTCAGGTG
>JBIIGF010000081.1:0-6945 GCA_044236665.1 Aestuariivirga sp.
CCTGTCGATCTATCTTCCCGTTTACTTTCAGTCAGTACGCGGGCTGAGCGCGGCAGACTCCGGGCTTGGCCTCATTCCGCTGATGGTGGGCACCGTCATCGGCGCCACCATCGCCGGACAGTTGATGGGGCGCATTCGCCACTACAAGCGCATTCCGGTCATCGGCCTGTTCATTGCCATGCTCGGTGCGCTCGTGCTTGCCATCTGGGCGGACAGCCTGCCGCTACTTCCCTTCGAGATGGTGCTCGCCATCATCAGCATCGGGCTTGGCACCGTGCTGCCCACCACGACGGTGGCCATCCAGAACGCGGTGCAGCTTCACCAGCTCGGCACCGCCACCGGAACCATGAATTTCTTCCGCCAGCTTGGCAGCGCCATCACGGTGGCCGTCTTCGGCGCGTTGCTGAATGCCTCCGGCATCAGCGCCGCCAGCATCGATGCCGGCAGTACCTTGCCGCCGGGAAGCTTCACATCGATCTTCGCCGCAACCGCCATCGGCTTCGCGATAGCCTTTCTGTTCATTCTCTGGATGAAGGAACGCCCCCTCAGGGCCAGCGCCCGCCATGCTGCAGAATCCGTCACCGCCGACTGAAGCGCCGCTGCTAGCCCGGGGAATACTGGCGCGTTGCTTCCGGGTCATCGCTGGAGAACGGCAGGGACAGCAACTCATCCCATGCGGCCGCACTGATCGGCCACTTGGCCCAGTCCAGCGTTTCCTGCACGCGCTCGGGGCGGCTTACCCCGCAGATCGTGGAGGCGACACGTGGATCACGCATCGAGAACTGCAGCGCCGCGGCCCCCACCGGAATGCCATGCCGCGCGCACACCTCCTCGACACGGCGGATGGGCTGCAGCATTTCTTCCGTGGCGGCCTGATAGACATAACGCTTCGTGAGGCTGGCGCCCTTGGCGAGCGCGCCGCTGGCATAAGGTGCTGCATTGAGCACGGCGATGCCGCGCCCCACCGCGAGGTCGAGCATGGCCTCGGCATTGCGGTTGACGAGCGTGAAACGGTTGTGGGTGATCAGCGCATCGAAATCCCAGTCGCGCAGGAGCGGCATCATGATATCGACGCGGCCCGCCGCGAGGCCGACCGCTCCGGCGAGGCCCTCTTCCTTCATGCGCATCAACTCATCGAGTGCGCCGCCCCGCCGCGTGACATCGGCGAGGTCGGAAGCATATTCCGGATCATGCAGATGCAGGATATCGATGCGGTCCACGCCGAGTGCCGCGAGGCTCTCCTCCACCGACCGGCGCGCCTGTGCGGCGTCGAAGCGCAGGCTCTCCATGTCGCGGTCGAGCTTGGTGGAGAGGATGCGCCCCTTCGGCCAGCCGCCCCGCGCACGAACAGCCTGGCCGATGAGCGCCTCGCTCCGCCCCAGCCCATAATTGCGCGAGGTATCGATGAATCCGTGGGGCTGATCGAGGATGGCGTTGATCGTCGCCAGGGCGCGCTCCTCCCCGACACTGTAACCATAGGTGTCCGGCATGTCCGCCAGTGCGGTTGCGCCAAACCCGATGCGCGGCACCGCGATGCCTGACTTGCCGAGCTTCACGAGCTGTTCCATGCCATTCCCCCTTGATGAGCGTCTGCCGGTCAGGAAAGCACACCGGCCGGACGCCGGGAAGCGGCCTCACGGAACACCCACATGAGCGCGATGCATCACACACATCCCGCGCACGAATGGCGCAATGGCTTTTGACTGCACATCTGGCGGGGGAAGGAATGGTGGGTGGTACAGGGATCGAACCTGTGACCCCTACCATGTCAAGGTAGTGCTCTACCGCTGAGCTAACCACCCACGTTTGACGACGGTGGCGACCCTATAGCGGGGCGCGCCATGGCGTGCAAGCCTTAATGCTCAGGCCGCCATCAGGCGTTCGACCTCGGCCACCAGCTCGCGCAGGTGGAAGGGCTTGGACAGCACCTTGGCATCCTTCGGCGCCTTCGAATCAGGGTGCAGCGCCACCGCAGCGAAACCAGTGATGAACATGATCTTGAGCGACGGATCAAGCTCCGAGGCGCGGCGGGCCAGTTCGATTCCGTCCATCTCAGGCATCACGATATCAGTGAGCAGGAGGTCGAAACTCGTCTGCTTGATCTCCTCGAAGGCGCTTAATCCCTCCCCGAAGCTCACGACCTCGTGGCCCGCTTTCTCAAGCGCCTTTACCAGGAAGTTCCGCATGTCGTCATCGTCTTCGGCGAGGAGGATCTTTGCCATTGCCTTCATCGTCATGAATCGTCTTTTTTCCAGAATGTGAACATCGAAACGCCCGTTGTGCCTTCTAGGCATGAGGCAGTAAACAGGCCGTGAAGCTTCCTATCCCCGCCCTCTGGACAGGCTCCGGCGGCATGGGGATAGTGGGTTGGTCACCGCCACCGAAAAGGGCCGGAATGCCGGAACAGGAACATACTCCCGCCTTCGAGATCATCGAGCCCGCTGATTGGACGGCCCCGGCCGTTTTCAATTCGCCGCATAGCGGGCGGAACTTTCCGGAGGATTTCCTGCGCCAGTCCCGCCTGTCGGCCGCGGCGCTGCGTAAATCCGAGGACAGTTTCGTGGATGAGTTGTTCCTGTCCTGCGTGGATTTCGGCGCGCCGATGCTGCGCGCCCTGACGCCGCGCAGCTACATCGACCTCAACCGCGAGCCTTATGAACTCGACCCCCGGATGTTCCGGGGCGAATTGCCGGGCTATGCCAATACCGTCTCGCCCCGCGTGGCCAGCGGCCTCGGCACCATTCCGCGTATCGTGGCGGAGGGCGAGGACATCTACCGCGGCCGGATCGACTTCGCCGAAGCGCGCCAGCGCATCGAGCAGGTCTATCTGCCCTATCACCGGACCCTTGCAGCCCTGACCGACGCGGTCCTCGCCCGGACGGGGGAGGTGCTGCTCGTCGATTGCCATTCCATGCCGGCGAGCGCCACGGCGCACATCACCCCAGCGGTTCAGGGCGGTGTGGATGTGGTGCTGGGCGACCGCTTCGGTTCCTCATGCGCTGAAGACATAGCGGCCGTGGTCGAGGAGGAACTAAAAAAACACGGCATGCGTGTATTACGTAACAAGCCATATGCCGGAGGTTTTATTACCCAGAATTATGGCGCGCCGCAACGCGGCCAAAATGCCTTGCAGATCGAGATCAACCGGAGCCTGTACATGAATGAGGCAACGCTTGAAAAAACATCAGATTTCCAAGTGATTAGGGGAATTCTCTCAGATATGTCCGCCGCTCTCCTCCATTATCTTGGGGAGCGCATCCAACCCCACCGGCTGGCAGCGGAGTGACACAGCCACCGCTCGCAAAAAAAAGGGCCGCAACGGTTTTCACCAGCGGCCCAAGTCTAGGGAGGAAACGCCCAGGAAGGGCATGCAGGACATCTCTGCCCCGCGAGGCCGGATATGGCAGTGCTGCTGTCTTTTATCAAGGGGGCCGACAGGATGATTTTATTCACCAGCCAAAGAAAATACCCGGCACGTGATCGTGGGGCGTCATCAAAAATCATTGAAAACAGGTGCTTAGCTGATCAGATCCGAGTTGCCGCTTCTCCATGCAAAAACCGCATGAGTTCATGAGTTTTATTGCGTCGCAACATCAGCAGAGCTTGAGTGGCTTCACGGGCTCTCCTAGGAAGGTTCGGATGATCGGAGGACACGCCATGAGCAACCCGGACTGGGCCGAACTCACCCGCTTCGCCATGGCACTGGCCGAAGCCTCCGCCGCGGCGATCATGCCCTATTTCCGGCGCAACACCGCAGTCGACATCAAGGATGGGCCCGTCTGGGACCCGGTGACCGAAGGTGACCGGGCCGGCGAGCGCGCCATCCGGGCATTGATCGAGCGCCATTATCCCGATCACGGCATCCACGGCGAAGAATATGGGGTGAAGGAAGCCCGCTCGCCCTTCACCTGGGTTCTGGACCCGGTCGACGGCACCCGTGCCTTCGTCTGCGGCATGCCGACCTGGGCCACGCTGATCGGCCTCAGCCATGAAGGCCGGCCGGTGCTGGGCCTGATGAACCAGCCCGTGGTGGGCGAGATGTTCTATGGCAGCCCGGAAGGCGCCTGGCATGACTACCGGGGCACGGCCACGCCCATCACCACGCGGAAGGGCGTTCCACTGCGCCGCGCCACCATCGGCACCACGGCACCCGAACTCTACCGCAGTGCAGACAACCAGCGCCGCTTCCAGGCGCTGCGCGGGCTTGCGCAACTCACCCGCTATGGGGGCGATTCCTATTTCTTCTGCATGATGGCGGCAGGCCATCTCGACATTGCGATGGATTGCGGATTGCAGCCCTATGACATCACCCCCCTGCTCCCCATCATCACCGGGGCCGGCGGCGTGGCAACGGAATGGACGGGCGGCGACCTCGCGAAGGGAGGCAATGTGCTGACGGCCGGTTCCGCCGAACTGCTCGATGAAGCCCTTGCCATCATGTCATCCTGACGGGAGCCTCACCATGACCGCCTTGAAGAACTGGGCCGAAACCGCCTCCCGCCTGATCGACACGGCCATGGGCCGTGCCAAGGCGGACATGGTCATCCGCAACGGGCGCTGGGTGAATGTCCACTCGGGCGAGATCATCCCGGCTACCGACGTCGCCATCACCGCCGGGCGCTTCGCCTATGTGGGGCCTGATGCTGCCCACACCATCGGGCCTGACACCAAGGTCATCGACGCCGCAGGCCGCTATCTGGTACCCGGCCTCTGTGATGGGCACATGCATGTCGAAAGCGGCATGGTGACGGTGACGGAATTCGCCCGCGCCGTCATCCCGCATGGCACGACCTCCATGTTCGTTGATCCGCACGAGATCGCCAATGTGCTGGGCCTGCCGGGCGTGCGCCTGATGCATGACGAGGCCATGGGGCTTCCCGTCAATGTCTTCGTGCAGATGCCCTCCTGCGTGCCGAGCGCGCCGGGTCTTGAAAATCCAGGCGCCGAACTGGGGCCCGATGAGGTGCGCGAAGCCATGGGCTGGCCCAACATCATCGGGCTTGGCGAGATGATGAATTTTCCGGGTGTCATTGCGGGCGATGCGAAGATGCTTGCAGAAATCGCCGCCACCCAGATCGCTGGCAAGACGGTGGGCGGGCACTATGCCTCGCCCGATCTCGGCCACGCGTTCCACGCCTATGCAGCGGGCGGCCCCGCCGATGACCATGAAGGCACCCGCGCCGAGGATGCCGTGGCGCGTGTGCGCCAGGGCATGCGCGCCATGCTGCGCCTCGGATCCGCCTGGTACGACGTTGCCGCCCAGATCAAGGCCGTGACCGAACAGGGGCTGGACTCACGCAATTTCATTCTGTGTACGGATGATTCACATTCCGGCACGCTGGTCAACGAGGGCCACATGAACCGCGTGGTGCGCCACGCCATTGCCCAGGGGCTGAAGCCCATCACCGCGATCCAGATGGCGACCCTCAATACCGCGCAGCATTTCGGGCTGGAGCGGGAGCTTGGCTCCATCACGCCGGGCCGCCGGGCGGATCTGATCCTCACCTCCGATCTGGTGAGCCTGCCCATCGAATGCGTGATCGCGCGCGGCGTGGTGCTGGCGGAGCATGGGAGGCTCACCGCCGACATTCCCGCCTTCGCCTATCCGGCCTCCGCCAAGAACACCGTGAACATGGCGCGCGACCTGAGCGCCGCTGACTTCGCCATCAAGGCTCCGGCGGGTGCCAATGAGGTGACAGCAAGGGTGATCGGCGTGATCGAGAACCAGGCACCGACGCGCGCGCTGGAAAAGCGGCTGAGCGTCGCCTCGGGGCTGGTCGATGCCGACATCGAATCAGGCGTGTGCCAGATCGCCCTGGTGGAGCGTCACAAGGCGACAGGCGGCGTCACCAACGCCTTCGTATCGGGCTTCGGCTACAATGTGGACTGCGCCGTGGCCTCCACCGTGGCACATGACAGCCACCACATGATCGTGGTCGGCACCAATCGTGCCGATATGGCGCTGGCCGCCAACACCCTGCGCAAGGTGGGCGGCGGCGCCGTGGTGGTGAGCAAGGGCGAGGTGCTGGCGCTGGTCGAACTGCCGATCGCCGGGCTGATGTCGGATGAGCGGGCGGAAGTGGTGGCAAGCAAGGCAGAGCGGCTGGTGAACGCCATGAAGGCCTGCGGCTGTACCCTCAACAACGCCTATATGCAGCACTCGCTGCTGGCGCTGGTGGTGATCCCCGAATTGCGGATCTCGGATGTGGGCCTTGTCGATGTCAGGACCTTCGAGAAGGTCGATCTGTTCATATAGGCACCCGAAACGATGATGGCCGGAGCTGAGCCCCGGCCACTGCATCTTGCATGCGGACGATCCGCTTACTGCATCGCCAGCTTGAGGCACTCGCCGGCCGCCATCGCGGCGGGGCGGGCCTTGCTCATCGTCAGCTGGCCGGATTCGACCATTGCCTTGGTGGCGGTCGTCACGGCGGCCTTCAGATCGACGGTCGGCGTCACCTGGGGCAGAACGGCGTTGAAGATTGCCTGGCCGTTGGCATCGAGGCTGCTGGCGCAGCTCTGGGCTTCCGCCTGGCCCGCAAAGGCAGGTGCGGCGCTCAGCGCGAGAAGGCAAACGGCGGTCAGAATACGCATATCGGGAGTCTCCTGTTTCGAATGCCCGGCTTGCTTAACCGACTCCCGTCAAAAGTTAAACACGCAACTTTCATAAGCTTGAGCAAAGGAAAAGGCCGCTTGCGCGGCCTTTGTTACTCAGTCGTCGCGGTAGACGCGTTCGCGGCGCTCATGCCGCTCCTGCGCCTCGATCGACAGTGTCGCGATCGGGCGGGCATCCAGCCGCTTGAGGCTGATGGGTTCGCCGGTCTCCTCACAGTAACCGTAAGACCCGTCCTCGATGCGCTTCAAGGCCGCCTCGATCTTGGAGATCAGCTTGCGCTGCCTGTCACGGGTGCGAAGTTCCAGCGAACGGTCCGTTTCGGAGGACGC
>JBIIGF010000082.1:0-6833 GCA_044236665.1 Aestuariivirga sp.
TAAAACGACCAAAGTTTTGAAAGCGCTTTCGCATGAGGGGCGCATCCTCATTCTTTGCCTGCTCGCGGAAGGTGAGAGAACCGTCTCGGAGATCGAGGATGTGATGAAAATGGCGCAGGCGGCAGTATCCCAGCAACTCGCCCGGTTGCGCCGTGACGGCATTGTCAAGACACGCCGCGATGGTCGTCACATCTACTACTCACTGGCCAGCGGCGAGGTGGCGCACGTGATCGGGGCGCTGTGTGAACTGGGCGGGAAGCCCGTCACGCGCTCACCGCGCGGCAGGAACTGAGCCGCAAGAGAATCAGTCTGCGGCCCGCTTCCGTTGCGACATGCCGCCCGCGGAAGGGCGCCCAAGCCGGAAAATCACCATATTCCCGTGCCAGACAGCATAAATGAGATGCTTATACACGCTATGCTGTATGTTTTCATGCCGTTCTTTGTGGAAACGTTTTTAGTTGGATATTGTCGCTCTTTTGCTTAAATACTGCAGGTGGGTTTGAAGGAACAATTTGACGTCAATAGTTTTTTCCACTGTAGTTGACAAACAATGGAAGGGCTTCTGACGCATGAACGAAGCAATCAGAAAGAACCAGCACGTGGACAAGAACCAGCTTATTTTCCGCATCAGCCGCGTCGTGCGGGCCATTGAAGCGACATCCGGGCTCGGTGAACTCGACATTTCCGCCCGCTCGATCCTCACCTTCATCGGCGAAGCTGAGGTGGAACAGCGGACGCTCAACGTCTCCGATATTGTGAAGGGGCCGGGCTTCGGCACCGCGCCGACCGTCTACTCGCGCCTGTCCGAACTGGAAAAGGGCGGCTGGATCCGCTGCGTTCCCGATCCGGACGATGGCCGGGCCAAGAAAGTCCTGCTGACACCGCTGTCCAAGCGCACCTTTGCAAAGATGTCCTCCGAGGCTCTCAAGCTCGCGGTATCGCGCAAAGGCTGAACCTGACCCGGGCACCACAGGTCTGTTGCCACAGTGCCGCACGAAAGCCAAAGCCAGGACCTGACGCACTCCATCGCGGTGATTGAGGACGACTTGCGCCTGTGCGACGCCATCGCGGGCGAACTGAGCCACGCCGGTTACCGCGTGGAAAAGGCCACCGGGGAAGCGGGGGTCGCGGCAATCCTGGCGGACCGGCAGTTCGATCTCGTGACGCTCGACCTCAATCTTGACGGCATGCCCTACAAGGGGCTCGACCTGGTGCGGCAGATCCGCACCGCCCGCAATGTCCCCATCATCGCCATCACAGCGCACAGCGAACCGTGGGACCGGCTGCGGGCGCTTGAGGTCGGCATCGACGACTATGTGACCAAGCCGTTCCTCATGGGTGAGATGCTGATCCGCATCAAGCGCGCACTCGAGCGCTATGTGCCGGAACAGCCCAGCGCGCCGGGAGAGGCGCTGCAGACGAATTTCTGCTTCGCCGGATTCCGGCTGGACACCACCCGCCGCGAGGTCGCGTCTCCCGATGGTGAGCGGATCGACCTGACCGAAACGGAGTTCAACCTGCTCGCCCTGCTTGTCAGGTCTCCGGCCCGCATCATGACGCGCGACGAGTTGTGGCAATCGCTGCGCGGTCATCTGTGGTCGCCGCTGGACCGGACGCTCGATGGCCATATCGCCAGGCTACGGCGCAAGCTGGAGCCCGCGGCGGAGCGGCCGGAGCTCATCAAGAGCGTGCGCGGCATCGGCTATGTGCTCGCCGTACCCGTATCGGCCCAGCCTGACTGACCCTCCTGGCCTTGCGCCTTGCTGGCGCGGGCGCAGTTCAGCGCCTGAGCCAGTTGCCGGCGCGAACAGGACTTGGCCAGCAGCCTTCCGCCACGCGTATCCGCCCCGCCATCGCTCAGGAAGTGCTCATGCGCACTGATCAGCACCACGGGCACATGCGGCATTTCTACCGCGACCCAGTCGCGCAGCCCGAACCCGTTGAGATCTCCGGGCATGGCGATGTCGCTCAGCACGAGGGCGATGGATGGCATGGAGAGCAGCTTGCTGATGGCCTCTCCCGCATGGGCAGCAGCTTCCACGCTGTAGCCCAAAGCCTCGACCCGCTGCAGTGTGCTCTCCCGGACAGCGTTATCGTCATCCACAACCAGCACCAGTTCGCCATCCCCCATCGGCATGGCGGCATCTGCCTCGCGCGTGGTGGCGCGCTCCGTCAGGGTGCGCGGAATATGAAGCGACACGGAGGTCCCCTCCCCCAATACGGAGGCGATCATCATGTAACCATGGGCATTCGCCGCAAAGGCGGAAACGCTCGTCAGGCCCAGGCCTGTTCCGGCGCCCTCCGGCTTGGTGGAGAAGAACGGCTCGGTGGCGCGGGCGAGCGTTGCCGCGTCCATGCCGCAGCCCGTATCCCGAACGGTGAGGGCAACATAGTCCCCCGGTGACCGGTCCGGCCGCGAAGCCCCGGGCAGCATGGACTCATTCTCGGCGGTAATCACGATTTCCCCATCACCCCTGATCGCATCGCGCGCATTGATGACGAGGTTGATGACCGCACTTTCGAGATCAAGCGGATCGGCCAGCACCTGCCAGAGGTCATCGGGAAAATGTGCGGAGACCCTGATGCCGGGCTTCATGACCGAGGTCAGCACACCCATGATGACCGCGATGCGCTCGCCAATCCGCAATGGTTGCGGCTGCTGCCTGCGCAGTTGCGACAGGTTGACAAGGCGCCGGTTGAACAAGCCGCCGGCATGCGCGGCCTCGCGGGCATGTGCGAGGTGCTCGGCGATCTCGGGGGTCAGCGCATGCCGCTCCACCCGCTCCAACGTCGCCGCGATCACCGCCAGCAGATTGTTGAAGTCATGCACGATGCCGCCGAGCAATTGCCCGGCAGCTTCAAGCCGCTGGCTCTTGAGATAGTATTCCTCGCGCGCCTTGCGGTCGGTGATGTCACGCAGAACGCCATAGCGGCCGAGGCCGGACAGGCCGCTGATGCAGAAGCGGCTTTCGATCCAGCGTACGGCGCCATCTGGGCGGATGATCCGGTACTCGGCTGCCACCACATCACCGGAAGCCCTGGCACGCGCAATCGTGGCGCGGAGATAGTCCCTGTCGTCGGGATGGACGAGGCGCATGGCATGCCTGGCGTTCGGTGGAACCGTGAACCGCGCCAGCCCCAATATGGCATAGGTGCGCTTGTCCCATTGCTGATCAGCCTGGCCGCCGCTCCAGAAGCCCATGTCGCCCGTCTCCAGCGCCAGTTGCAGGCGCTCGCGGCTTTCGAACAGGCGAAGCTCCAGGGCCTTGCGCCTCGAGACATCGAACAGCACGCCATGATGGCGCGCAGCGCTACCGCGGAGGGTGATGCGCCCGCGCTCTTCCACCCAGCGGATCACATTGCCGGGCAGAAGCAGGCGGTATTCGAGGGTGAAGTCGGTGCGCTCGAAGCGGGCCGATTGCACGCGGGCGTTCACCTTGGGCAGGTCATCGGGGTGAATCCGCGCGATCCAGCTTTCGCTCGACGGCTCGACCTCGCCGGGAAGGTAATCGAGCAAATGGAACATCCGGTCATTCCACTGGTATTCCCCGGTCTCGAGATCATGCTCCCAGATTCCAAGTTCCACGGAATCGACCGCCAGCTGGAGCCATTTCTCCGCAGCGATCAGCCGATGCTCCCTCAGTTTCCAGTCGGTGATGTCCGCGGTAAGGCCGTAGCAAATCAGAGCCACGCCGGTGGCGTCACGTCCCCAGCTCCAGGTATCGCGTATCCACCGCTCGCGGCCATTGGCGATGATGCGATAGGTCAGCTCCGACACTTCGGTCGCCGTGAACATCTCATGCAGCGACGATTGCGCGAAATTCCTGTCCTCGGGATGGATGATCGCAAGCCATGATGCGCGCCCGGGCGGAACCGACCTCGGCTCATAGCCGAGCAGCCGGTAGTATTCGTCGCTCCAATAGGGCCGGCCGGTCAGCGAGTTGTATTCCCAAACGGCCACCGCATTGACTTCCAGCGCCAGCTTGAGGCGCATGCGGTTGGTATTGAGTTCGGCGGCGCGGCGCTTTTCCGGCGTGATGTCCCGCACCGCGCCGTAATAGCGCAGCACCTCGCCGCCAGCAGCACATTCATACTGACCGCGCTCACGCACCCAGCGGATTTCGCCCGATGGCGTGACGATCCGGTAGTCGAGATCGAAGAAGCCGCCATTGCGGCGCCGGTCCAAGACCATGCGGCGGAAGACCGGTGCATCATCGGGGTGAACGAGGTCCGCCAGCGCATCATAGCGCGCCGCGATGGCTGTCCTATCCACACCGAGCAGGTTGCATAGCGTATCGTTGCAGTATTCCTCCCCGCTGTCGAAATCGCGGAACACGATGCCGATACCGGCAACCGACATCACCTTGTCGGCGCGGCGCTGCGCCTCGGGTTCCGGTACACCGCCCTGCGTTGCGCCCATGCAGATGAAGACGCCGGACCAGCTGCCGTCCGGCAGGCGGCGGCGGCGGTCTTCGATCCATTCCAATTGGCCATCGGCCAGCTGCACCCTGTAGCTGACGCGGCGCTCCGCATCACCGGCGGGATCGAGCACACGCCACACGGTATCGAGATCGGGCGGGTGCACATGCTCGAGCCAGACATCCCAGCTGCCCGGCTGCTCCGGCGGCTCACCCAGAAGTGCCGCGAGGCGGTCCGGCCAATCCAGCCTTCCATCCTGGGGCATCCAGCGCCAGCGGAAGATACCAAGGTCCAGATCTTCCTCACCCTGTTGCCCGGTTGTTTCGCGCAGTCGCGTCAGACCGTCGTCCTCCCCGGTTATGCGGCAGCTCTGGTCCATCATCGCCACCGCCGGTACAGGCGCATGAGGCCAATGACCAGAACGACCATCATCAGGCTGCCGGCGAAATCCCCGGCCGCCATGCCCAGCGTACGCGAGAAAATGACCTCGGTGGAGGTAAATCCAAAGAGCCAGAACAGACCGTTGTGAATAACCGCCGAGCCGATCGCCGTGCCGAGCGCCAGAATGGGAAGGTGGCGCGGGAACAGGTTGGTGAGGCTGCGGTCGATGCCCACCAGCCGCTGCGTGGCAAGCAGCGCAGCATAGGGGGCAAAGCCTGAGCAGACCGCGATCCCCGCAATTTCTACCGGGCTGCGGAGACCGAACTCGCTTCCGGCCAGCAGAAGCGAGCCGAGGGACACCCCCACCGCCGCCCATACACCGCCAATCAGCAAGGCAAAGAACCTTATGCCGGATGGAATGAAGATGAGATCGATTCCGGCTGTCAGAGCCGTCATGGGCAGCAGCAGGTCGTGCAGCCTGAACGCCACGAACCACACCACAGCAGAGGCAATCACGATCAGGGCATTGATTTTCAACGGCTCCTGCATCTGAGCGCCCAGTTCCTCATATAGCCCCTCACAACAGAGAGCCCGAAATTGACCAAGAGTTAGCGATTTGGGGAGGGGCAATATTGTGCAGATTTGTATAACGGCCAGCCAATTAACCGGGTTCCCCAGGGGTAGGGGACCGCAGGCCGGAGCAAACTGGAGAAGAATGGTAGCGGGAGAGGGATTTGAACCCCCGACCCCAGGATTATGATTCCCGTGCTCTAACCAACTGAGCTACCCCGCCAAAGGTGGCGCGCATATAGGGTCAGGCGCGCGCCGAAGTCAAGCCGCGTGTCCGGCCTCCCCGTCACTTTCCGGGTCTTTCTTGATGAAGGTTCGCCACACGGAGATGAACAGGAAATAGACGCTTGCCGCCACCCACACCCAGAGCTGGATGTCCTCCACGAGGCCCCAGTCGCTCCGGTCCTTGGCCTGGATGATCAGGCTGAGCGACATGGCGGCCCACAGCACCGTCATGGGAATGGTGATCTCGCGCCAGTCCGTCACCCTGAGGGGGTGTACGAACTTGACCGGGATGAAGGTCAGCACGCACAGCAGGGCAACCGTGATGATATTGGCGACAGGCCCCGTCTGCAGCACGAAGAAATACAGCACCACCACGTTCCACAGCGCCGGGAACCCGACGAAGTAATAGTCGTCCGACTTCATGCCGACATTGGCGAAGGTGTAGCACGACACCGCCATGATGGCCGCCGCCGAGATCAGGCTCCACGTCTGGCCGGAGAAGATGAAGTCCAGCGGTGTCATGTTGAACCAGTAGACCATGAGCGCCGGCACGGCCACATAGGTGAAGAAGTCGATGACATTGTCGAGGGTGCGGCCATCGACATTGGGCGTGTATTCGAGAACCCGCGCCTTGCGGGCCAGCGTGCCATCCACCCCATCGACGAACAGGGCGAGGCCCAGCCACATGAAGGCGGCAACGGGATCGTTCTTCAGAACCGAGACGAGCGCCAGGAAACCCAGCACGATGCCACAGGTGGTGAAGGCATGGACGGCCCATGCGACACCCTTCCTCACATCTCGGTCGATGTTGGGGTGAAGGTTGATCTTGGCCAAGGCGCGGTTACTCCCACATGAACCCCGACTATAGGAAAGCCCGGCCCACAAGGCAAATGCCTCAGTTTTTCTTGCGGAACTCCAGCAGGATGAAGAAACCGAAGGGCTTCACCGGCGTTTGCCGCTCAAGGCAGAGCCCGGGACCCACGGCAAGTGCCCCGACCGGGAATTCCGGGCGCCAGCCGAGCTTTGCGGCATAGCGCGACAGCCCGCGCTCCAGCGCGCCGCGCAGGCCCTTCTCCACGCTGAAGTGATTGCAGATCAGCACCGTGCCCCCGGGCTTGGTCACCCGCGCCAGTTCCCGCATCACCGCCGACGGGTCCGGCACCACCGTCATCACGAACATGGCGACCGTTACGTCAAAGCAGCTGTCGGGGAAGGCCAGCGCCATGGCATCCATCTCG
>JBIIGF010000083.1:0-6794 GCA_044236665.1 Aestuariivirga sp.
TTCCGCGTAGCAGAGATTCCGGTCTATGCGAATGATAGTGCATTGCCTTTCCCTGCCGAACCGGACTCCATCCGCCTTCAGCTAGGGTCCGCCTTGGTGCGGACTGTTCGGTTTAGAGAGATGGTGGGGGCAATGGCACAAGACGGCGTCGCTACTTTCGTCGAGGTCGGACCGCGCGCAACCCTGACAGCTCTCGCAAAGTCTTGCTTGGGTGAAGATAACTATCGGTTTATTGCTCTGGACGGCAGGGACAATGAAGGCCTGGAAGCGCTCCTGCTCGGTCTCGGCCGCCTCGCTCTTGCAGGCTGCCGCCCTGATCTAGAGGTCTTTTGGCGGACGGCGCCGCTTGGCGCCGCTCCGGTGGTGGCTGGGCCGATGACTGTTGCCGTTAGCGGCAGCAACATCGGCAAACCGTATCCCGGTGCGGAATTCAGTTCCGAACAAGCGCCAGTCCAGGTAGAATAGAAATTGGAAGCTCCGCAGTTCGTTAACGCTGTGCCTGTCACCAAAATCCCCGAAGCGTTCCAGCCCGAACCGTCAGCTTGGAAAATGTCCAATTCAATACCCTGAGAACAAACGGAGTTTCAAATGCGCCTTAGTTCCGAAGAATTTCAGACACTTGCCCGCCTTCAGGAGCAAATGACCGAGAGCTTTCAGCGCTTCCAAAGTGCGATGTTCGAGTCTCAAAAGCTTTTTCTGATGAACTCGGGAGAAATCTTCCGCCGCATGTCGGGTGGATCGAGCCACGATAGCATAACGGGCGCCGGGTTAGAGGCACAACTACTACCTTCCACCGCTGTCCCGACGCCTGCCGTCACAGTCCCGCTTCCCCCTCCCGCGCGAGCAGCAGTTGCGATTTCTCAAGCCGAGATGTCCATGGCGCACGCTCTCGCACATTCGGCACCCCCGCCAGCCCCCACGCAAATGGCAACAGTGCCCAATCCAAACGTGGTTGCATTTACTCCTCTGCCGATCACCGCCGTCACCTCCCATCCTACTGTTACATCGGACGTTCAAACCGCAGCTGCAATGGCTCCGGTTGCAGCACCCCAGAAGGATGATGACTTCTTGGCAGTTGTGCGGACCTTGGTTGCGGAAAAGACCGGGTACCCTGCAGAAATGATTGAACCCGATATGGACTTGGAAGGCGACTTGGGGATCGATAGCATCAAGCAGGTCGAGATACTGTTTGCGCTCCGCAAAAGAATGCCTCATTTGCCGGAGATTGAACCGTCCCAGATATCCCAATTGCGCACCCTCTCGAAGATTGCAGCGCATCTCAGTTTATCCGCGGGAGGAGCGGCAGACACACTTTGCAGGCAGCAGAGTGAGTGAGGCAAGTGCCACTGAGTCCCGCCAGTTGGAAATTGCGGCAACATGCAACATCCATCGTTGTCCCGTGGAATGGCGTGCGGTACCTTCTGCAGGGCTCGGAATGGTATTGCCCGAGAACGGTGTGCCGGTTGTCATCGTTGGTTCTAAACAGCCGCTTGCCGAAGCTCTAGCCGGGGTCATTCGATCCGCTGGTGGGGCAGTGATCCTTTCCGAGTTTCCGCCCGCCGATGCCCAGATGATCATCGACATCAGTGGTCTATCGACTTGGTCGGCTCATCCTGCAGGCAGTGCCCAGAAGGCCGCCATCGCTTGCGCCCGTGCCGTTGCTCCTCGTTTTGAGGCACGAGGGGGAAACTATGTCGTGATTGGTCGAGCCAAGGGTGGGTGGCAGGCGGGCCATGAGGGACTTGGGAAGACCGCCTCTCTTGAGTGGCCTCTGGCCTCGGTCAAGGCCATTCTGCTGGAAGACAATCTGGAAAGAGAAAACAGTCCGTTAGAGGTTGCAATACGCATCTTCGCAGAGATTATGCAGGGCGGCCCCGAGGTGGAAGTGGCGCTCACAAGCTCCGGTCGGCTGGTACCGGTTAGTCCTATGCAGGCGGTGGCTTCGGGGCCTGCACTCCAGCTACCGGAAGGTTCTGTGCTTGTTGTCTCCGGCGGTGCCCGCGGGGTTACCGCCGAATGCATAATCGCATTGGCCGGAACCGGCCGCTACCGCTTTGCCTTGATCGGTCGTAGTACTCCGGAGGAATGGCCAGAGGGCTTGGTGCGGCTTCGTGACGAGGCCGCCTTGCGCGCCGGACTGATTGCAATGCACAAGGCCGAACGTAGGGTTCCTGCGATACGCGAAATCAATGCCCGCATGAAGCGTCTGCTCGCAACTTTGGAAATCGATGAAACTCTGTCGCGGCTCCGCAGTCACGGGGCAGAGGTTCGCTACATTCCTTGCGACGTTGAAGATGAAGCCGGCGTTGCGGAAGCTCTTTCAGTCGTGCGGGCCGACTGGGGGCCTGTGCATGGACTGATCCACGGTGCCGGTGTGCTGGCCGACAAGCGCATTGCCGACAAGGATGACGACCAGGTGGACAGGGTCTTCGGTCCAAAGGTGCGCGGCCTTCAAGTGCTGCTATCGGCACTGAAGGATGATCCACTGGTTCTGCTTGCGCTGTTTTCCTCGGTGGCCGCGCGCGCGGGCAAAGTGGGCCAGGCCGACTATGCGATGGCCAACAGCGTGCTCAACCAGATCGCCCGTCTTGAAGCCGAAAGGCGGCCAGGCTGCGTAGTCAAATCGATCGTTTGGGGTCCCTGGGACGGCGGTATGGTGAATGAGCAGCTACGCCGGCATTTCGAGGAACTCGGAATTCCGCTGATACCAGCCGCCGAAGGCGGCGAATTGTTTGTTCATGAATTGCTGCACTCGTCATCGGATCAGCCGGAGGTGGTTATCAGCGGCCCTTTCCTGCTTCCAGAGCGGTCCTATCGTGCGACTCTTAAGCTGGGGCCAACAGATTTGGCGATGCTGAGAGATCACGTCATTCGTGGCCGGGCCGTGTTGCCCATTGTCATGGCCGTTCAGGCGATGCTGAATTTTGGCCGAGCACTGCTTCCACATTGTCCTGTGGTCGGCCTTGATGATTTCGAAGTGCTGGCCGGTGTCAGCTTCGAAACGGTCGAGAGATATGCAGCCGAACACTTCTGCCTGACAGGTATTCTGCGGGCTCAGGCGCCTGATCGACTGGAGGTAACTCTGGCCACGTCAGACGGCCGAGTTCGTTACCGCGCCAAGTTGGTTGGACGCGAGTTGGAACTGAATGTGGTTCCAACGGCACTGGTTGAGCCGGTCACACGCTTGACAGCGAAGGACGCCTACCAAGGACCGCTCTTCCACGGTCCCAGCTTCCAGGTGATCAACAGTCTGATTTCCTTCGGGCAGGAGGGTGCCGACGCGCTCTTGAACGCCGGGACGGGCCGTCACTCGTTTGACGCCGTATTGTGCGACGGCGGTCTACAGGTTGCCCTCTTGTGGGCTGTGGAGAGAGGGCTGTGGCCCAGCCTGCCCATAGGCTTCAGTGGTCTGCGTTTGGGACGAAGGCCGCCGCAGGGACAGGTGGTGACAGTGCATGACCGAGTGACCAATCTCGATGGTCCAATCGTGACCCATCAACTAACCTATATGGTCGACGGACAACCTGTCATGCAGCTGTCCGGTCTCCAAATGTGCCGCTCGCCCCAGCAATTGGTCTCGTGAGGAGGACCACCTTGCCCCGCCGTTCCAGCCCGGTTGCAATCGTTGGAAGCGGTTGTGCTCTGCCCGGTGCGCTTTCTCCAGATGACTTTGCCGAATTGGTTCTGGCGGGCCGCGATGTCGTAACTACCACCGATCCTGCGGAGTGGGGTATCACGCGAGCATTGGCTGATCCCGGCCATCCAATGGGATCGGCGGAACAGTTCACCACTCTGCGGGGTGGGCGGGTCGTCGACTTCGCAGCCCACTTCGATCCCGAGCCGTTCCTTCGGTCCGGTCTTCCATCCGCGGTTGTGGAGTCAGGAGTGGGCTGGCTGCTGCACAGCACCCGACAGGCTATTGCCGGGATCGCCGAGCCCTGGCGTGATCCGGCGCGGACGGCGGTGATCATTGGAAACCTTGCCTACCCTTCGCGCAGTTACACTGACTATAGTTCCGCCGTGCTGCTCGGAGCCCCCGCGGATGTTTTTGATCGGAAGCGCAACGTGTGGGGACGCTTCTGCGCGGGTGGTCCGGCTCTGTGGGTGGCGCAAGCATATGGACTGACCGGGTCGGCTTTCTGCCTGGACGCCGCCTGTGCGTCGTCTCTTTATGCACTGGCTTTGGCCACCTCCCGGCTGGCGGAGGGGAGGATCGATTCAGCTCTGGTCGGTGGCCTCGCCATGGTGGATGGGCTCTTCATGCACATGGGATTCACGGCACTTAAGGCCATCAGCCCGTCTGGACGGTCTCGTCCCTTTCACCGGCAAGCTGATGGACTGTTGCCGGCCGAGGGTGCCGCAATGGTTCTGTTGAAGCGGCTGAACGATGCTCTGGATGCCGGAGATCCCATTCTTGGAGTGATCGAGTCCGTGGGCCTATCGAATGATGGTGCCGCCGGCGGCCTTCTGGCGCCCGATGGACCCGGACAGATCCGTGCCATGCACGATGCATTCGCCCGCACGGCGCTTACCCCGGGCGATATCGATTTGATCGAGTGCCATGCCACGGGCACTCCATTAGGCGATCCTTTAGAACTCCGCAGTACGGCCGCCGTCTATGGCGAAGGAAGTGGCCTGCCGCTCGGCTCAATCAAGTCCAATCTCGGACATCTCACCACTGCGTCTGGATTAGCCGGTCTGTTAAAGATTATTGCTGGCTTTGCAGCCGAACAGAAGCCGCCGACACTTCATTGCAGCGATCCACTGCCCGAGATTGCTGACCTTGGATTTCGACTGCTTCAGCAATCTGAACCCTGGCCCGCTGGACGCGCGCGCCATGCAGCCATCACCAATTTCGGCTTCGGCGGCAACAATGCCCATTTGATTGTTTCAGCGCCCTCCGACGTCCGGAAGCTTAGTCCAGCAGAAATGCCACAAACGCCACCAGTTGAGATAGCCTTGGTGGCGGCCTTTGGTTGTGGCGATGGGCTGGTGGCGGGCCAAGGCCTCGCCGAAGGCTGGGCGAGAGAAGAAGCGGGCTCACCGGCAGATCACGTTGAAATTGCACTTCATGGCTTGAAGTTCCCGCCAACGGATCTCCGGAAAAGCTTGGGTCAACAGACGCTGATGCTCGCCACTGGTCAGTCGGCGGCCCTCGGAGGCGGCGACAAGCGCGGTGCCATCATCGGCATAAGCACAGACGCCACGATTTGCCGCTATCCCTTGCGCTGGCGGCTACCCGATCTTCTGGCCTCCTATGGATTGCGATGCAGGGAGGGAGTTGAGCTGGCCGATGTGCTGTCAGTCATCATGCAGCCGCTGGAATCCGCCCATGTTCTGGGTGCGATGCCAAACATGCCGGCTAACCGCCTAAGTGTGCAGTTTGATTATCGCGGCCCCAGCTTTAGCGTAGCGGCGGAAGAATTGTCGGGATTGGTGGCGCTTGAGGTGGCTAGCGACCTGCTTCGGCGTGGCAATCTCGAATCGGCACTCGTGGGGGCAGTCGATCTGTCGCGTAACCCGGTGCACCAGGCCGCGCATCAGGATGCTGGACTGGAAGAAGGGGATAGCCCAGCCAACCACGGAATTGTACTCGTTCTGAAGAGTCTGTTGGCGGCCGAAGCCGACGGCGATGCCATACTTGCCGTGATAGGTGAGCCAACCCCGGCGGACACGATCTCGAGCGTTGCGACTTTCGAGCGGCGGTTTGGTCGCGCCCACGCCGCCGCCGCCCTCGGCAATGTCGCTCTCGCTGCAACTGCACTAGCGCAGCGGGCAGATCCGGCGGGCGAGCGACTGGTTCCCCGCTTCAGGCGGGACACTGTCACCTCGATCAGCGCAACAGCTTTCACAGGCGCTAACCGCACTGTTTCTCTGCGGGCTGCGAATGATGCCGTGCCGCTCCTGCGCACCGAGCGAAAGCCCATCATTCTGCGACTGCTGAGCCGTCCGAATCCAGGCGTGCCGTTCACGCAGATCCTCGACCGCGCATCAATGGTCGATCCATCATGGCGGGAACGTCTCGCCATCGTAGCCGACTCCGAGGATGAAGCTGATCGACTTCAGGCAGAAGCGATCCAGGCCCTGGCGGAGGGTCGTCGGCTGCCGATTTCTCGTGACGTTTGGTACGCCAACGAACCGATTGGCGGGGAATTGGCCTTGATTTTTGGCGGCTCGACAGCCGGACGGAACTGGCGCGATCCAGGTTGGTTTGGTCTCTATCCAGAACTGATCGACAAGCTTTGTGCCCTCGAGCCCGAGATTGCCGCCGACATATATCACAATCATATCGCCCCCGGTTTGCCGGACGACAACCCCTTGGTCCACCTGAAGATATCAACGCTGGTCAGCCAGGCCCATGCCCGCCTCGCCATCGACCTTCTGAAAGTCGAATCTCATGCAACGCTTGGTCTGTCGTCCGGCGAAACCAATAGCCTGATCGCCTTCGGCTTCACGGATGGGCTTTCATCCTTGTTTGATGAAATGACAGGTTCGGACCTGTATGGAGGCTGGCTATCTGGTCAATGCCGCTCAGCAGCCGTGCATTGGGGACGGGACGAGCCGGTGGAGTGGGTCTGCTGGCAGGTGATGGCGTCACGTGCGTTGCTGGAGCCTCTGCTGGAGGCTGAGCCTCTGATCTCGCTCACGATCATCAATGCGCCAGGCGTGTTCTCCATATGCGGCGAAGCAGCCGCAATGGCGCGACTGCTGAAACGGCTTGAAGGCCACATGGTGCAGCGGCTGCATAGTGATCTCGTCGTACACAGCCCCGCCATGACTCCCTTTGCCGAACA
>JBIIGF010000084.1:0-6779 GCA_044236665.1 Aestuariivirga sp.
GCCATTCTGCAGGCGCACCGCACCATAGCCGGTGGCGAACAGCACGGGCACGCCGCGCGCCAGCAGCGCCTCGGCCACGGGGTCGATCCGTTCGCCGCGCACGTTCACATCCAGGATGGCGGCATCAATCGCTTCGGCCTGCACCAGCGCCAGCGCGCCCGCAATGGTGGTAGCCGGGCCCACCACGGTGCTTCCGAGATCGGCCAGCATGTCTTCCACCATCACGGCGATGAGTGCCTCATCCTCCACAACAAGGATGCGTTTTCCCGTCAGCCAAGGCATGCTGCCCCTCCCGGTTCCGATAACGGCATTTCGATGATGCAGATGGCGCCGGCCTGCTCGAAGGACAGTTCCACCCGGCCATCGAGATCGCGCGCCAGCGTATGCTCAAGCAGCAGCGAGCCAAAGCCCCGGTGAGCGGGGCGGCGGATGGCGGGGCCACCATGCTCGCGCCATTCGATGCGCAGTTTCGTGTTGTTCTCGGTGGCCTGCCAGGTGAGCGCGACACCGCCCGTGTCCTTCGACAGCGCGCCGTATTTCAGGGCGTTGGTGAAGAGCTCATGCAAGGCCAGCGCGATGGTGAGCGCGGCGTGCGGGTTGAGGTTGATCAGTGGCCCATCGGCGGAGATGCGCTGGCCATCCGGTTTCTCGATGTGCAACGTGTCGATGGCGATCTGCCGGAGCGAGGTGCTCTCCCAGTGGGAGCGGGTGAGAAGATCATGGGCGCGTGCCAGTGCCAGAAGCCGGCCTTCGAAGGCCTGCCGGGCTTCGCGGTCGTTGTGGCGGAAGGTCTGGTAGGCGATGCCCTGCACGACTGACAGCGTATTCTTCACGCGGTGGTTCAGTTCGGCGAGGAGAAGTTCGCGCTGCGCCTCGGCCTGCTTTCGTTCGGCAATGTCGGAGACGGTGGCAATCACCCGCATGCCTTCCCAGGTCTGGATCGGGTTGACGCCGATCTCGAGCGGAATGTTCCGGCCATCCTTGTGATGCCCCATGACTTCACGGGTGACCAGATGTGGCGGTGGCGTTTGGGTGTGGCGGCTGCGCCAGGCGGGGTGGTGGCCGCGGGAATCCGGCGGCACCAGAACTTCGACGGGCCGGCCCAGCAATTCGCCGCGCTCATAGCCGAACAGCCGTTCGCAGAGTGCGTTCACCATCAGGATTCGGCCTTCGCCGTCGGTCATCACCATGCCGCAGGGGGCTGCCTCCACCACGAGGCGAAAGCGTTCTTCGCTGTCACGCAGGGCCTTCACCGCATATTCGCGCTCTGTGACATCGGTGTAGATGCCGGTGAGGCCCATGAAGCTGCCATCGGCGGAGAAACGCGGGTGGGCCAGCGTCTCCAGGATGCGGTATTCGCCCGCGCCGTTGCGGTAGCGGGCAACCACCGATACGCGTTCCCGGCGCTCGTTGGCGGCGCTCATGCGCGCATTCACATAGTCTGCGTCATCGGGGTGAACAGTGGCGTGCCAGTCGAAGTTGGCGCTGCCTGTTTCGCTGAGGCCCCAGAACCGGCGCAGCATCTCGTTGAGATGCAGGCAGTTGCCCTGTGCATCCGACATCCAGATCATCACCGGGGCCTTTTCCGCCATCAGGCGGAAGCGCTGTTCGGAATCCTGCAGGTCCCTCAGATCGGCGATGCGCAGTTGTTCGATCTGCGCGCGCTCGATGCTGAAGCCCAACTGCCGCGCGATGGTGACGGCCAGAGCCCGTGCGGCCTCGGAGTAATGATGCGGAGAAGGGTAATAGGCCATGAACTTGCCAATCACCCGCCCTTGCGATGTGATCGGTATGAAGGCGAGGCTGCGGATACCCTCACTCCGCATAGCGGCCTTCACATTTGCGTCGTCATCGGCTGCCTCGATATCACTGATGAAGACCGGTGGCGGCTCGATGGTGCCTGGCATCCATCGCGTGTGCCCATCCAGTGCGCGCCGATAGGTTTCCGAAAGCCCGCGCCACGCAACGAACCGCATGCCGCCGCCGCTGTCGAAGAGAAGGATGGCGCAGTGTGCGCACCCAAGCCCTTCGGTGATCGCATCCATGGAGGCCCGGAACACCGATGAAATGTCGGTGGCCCGGTAGAGGCGGTCGGTCAGGCGGTACAGGGTTTCAAGATGCGTTGTCCGGTCTTCGCCAAGTGGCGCTGCAACGCCTGCGATGGATGGCGGATCGGCGCGATCGCCCGGCCCGGCGACCAGCGACCGCATTTCATAGCTCCGTCCCAAACTTCCAACTCCCCTGCCGCGAATGCCAGAGCACAAGCGCCGCATTGCCCGGTAGCCCGTGGGAACGCGGAAGATGCCGGAAAGTTCCGGCCCAACCGGGTGCCAACTGGATTTTTTGGGGCGGCCCGGACGGATGGATCGCTGGACTAGAACTTTATGCCGGTTCCGACCGATGCCGTGCCGCCCGCACCGCGGTTTGAGCCATTGGCTGTAACCGAACCGCTTGAGGTTGCACAGGCAGCCAGCACCAGCGCCAGGGCGGCGGCGAGAAGGGCTTTGGACATTCGCATGCTCCGGAAAGGATGTTCTTGCTTGAAATACTAACTTTGTCCGGGCCGGATGTCCATGCAGCGCTCATGCAGGGCCGGATGTGAATGTACCGGCATAGTGCTTGCGCAGTTCCGCCTTCTGGACCTTTCCCATGGCATTGCGCGGCAGTTCCGCCAAGGTAAACACGCGCTTGGGCACCTTGAACCTGGCAAGGCTGGCCGACAGCCGCGCGATCAATTCGGCCTCGGCGGGTACAGGCCCGCTGGCCGTGACGACCGCCACGACGGCCTCGCCGAAGTCCGGGTGAGGAACGCCGATCACCGCGGATTCGCCGATGCCGGGCAGGGCGTCGATCGCCTCCTCGATCTCCTTCGGATAGACGTTGAAGCCTCCGGAAATGATGAGGTCCTTGGCACGGCCAACGATGGTGACGCGGCCTTCGCCGTCAATCGTGCCAACATCGCCGGTGATGAAATAGCCATCGTTGGTGAAGTCCTCGCGGGTTTTCTCCGGCATGCGCCAGTAGCCCTTGAAGACATTGGGCCCCTTGACCTCGATGACGCCGGGCTGACCGCCCTCAATGCGCACCGACACGCCGGGAAGCGCAAAACCCACCGTGCCCGGCACGC
This sequence comes from Aestuariivirga sp., assembly GCA_044236665.1. Classification (GTDB taxonomy): domain Bacteria; phylum Pseudomonadota; class Alphaproteobacteria; order Rhizobiales; family Aestuariivirgaceae; genus Aestuariivirga. The sequence continues at coordinate 3,128 of JBIIGF010000084.1, forward strand.
GTGCCCCCTCATAGGGGTTGGAGGTGATCATGCCGGTTTCGGTCATGCCGTAGCGTTCCAGAATGGCATGGCCGGTGCGGGCCGAGAAGGCGGCATGGGTTTCGGCCAGAAGCGGTGCCGATCCCGATATGAAAAGCCGCATGCCGGCTGCGGCGTCGAGCGTGAGCCCTGCCTCGGCCAGAAGCCGCGTGTAGAAGGTTGGAACCCCCATCATCAGCGTGGCCTGCGGCATGGCGGCAATCATCGCCCTGGCATCGAACTTTGCAAACCAGATGATTTCGCTTGCCGAGAGAAACGCCGTGTTGAGCGCCACATAGAGACCATGCACATGAAACACTGGCAGGGCGTGGAGCAGCACGTCACCCGGCGTGATGGCCCAGAGCTTCACCAGCGTCCCGGCATTGGAGGCGAGGTTGTCATGGGTGATCATGGCGCCTTTGGAGCGGCCCGTCGTGCCGGAGGTGTAGAGCAGGCCCGCAAGGTCATCGCCGGCGCGTTCCACCGTGTCGTGCCGGTCATCCATCGTGGCGGCCATCGCGGCGAGAGAGCCCTCGCCACGGGCATCGAGATTGACGACCGCGAACACCTTGCAGCGGTCGGCGAGGGCGCGCATCTCCGCCTGCCGCGCCGGGTCGCAGACGATCACCTTCGGCTCCGCGTCCTCGACGAAGTAAGCAACTTCCGTTGCTGTGTAAGCCGTGTTGAGCGGCTGATAGACGGCCCCCAGCTTCAGCACCGCGAGATACAGCAGGACATTTGCCACCGACTTCTCGATCTGCACGGTGACGCGGTCGCCGGGTTCGACACCAAGCGCGGCCAGCGCATTGGCATAGCGTGAGGCACCGCGCGACAGATCCCCGAAGCTCAGACGTTCCGCGCCATCCGCCGCGCGGATCGCCACGCGGGCTGCATGCGCCTCGAAGATGCGCTCGAAGCGGGAATAGAGGTTGGCGTTGCTCATGCTTCGAGGAATGCCTTCATGCGCTTCAGGGCCTCCTGCAGGTCAGCCTCGCTGGCCGCATAGGACAGCCGCATGAAGCCCTTGCCGTTGCTGCCGAAACTCTCGCCGAAGATCAGCGCCACATAGGCCTTGTCCAGCAGTTCGCGGGCGAGATCGCGTGATTGCCAGCCGGTGCCGGTGATGTTCGGGAAGGCATAGAAGGCGCCGCCCGGCATGCGGCAGCGCACCCCCCTGATGTCGTTCAGCCCGGCAACGACCATGTCGCGGCGGCGCTGGAAGCTGCGGCGGAAGCCTTCGATCTCCTCCATCGGCCCGGTGATGGCGGCAAGCCCGCCCATCTGGGTTGCAACCGAGGTACAGGAATGATCGACGGTGATGAGTTTCTTCACATACTCGATGAGGTGCCTGGGCCAGATGCCGAAACCCAGCCGCCAGCCCGTCATGGCGAAGGTCTTGGACCAGCCATCGAGGATGATGGTGCGGTCGCGGAGTTCCGGAAAGTTCAGGAAGCTTACGAAATCCACCCCGTCGTATACTTGATGGCTGTAGATTTCGTCCGACAGGATGGCGACCTGCGGATGCTTCGCGAGGCCGTGCGCCAGCCTGGTGATCTCCGCGCGCGAGACGACGCCGCCCGTTGGGTTGGCGGGCGAGTTCACGATGATGAGGCGGGTGGCGGGCGTGATGAGGGACAGCACTTCCTCGGCATCGAAGCCAAAGTCCTTGTCCTCGCGGATGGGGTAGGGAACCGCTGTCGCCCCGCTGGAGCGGGCGGCATCGCGGTAGGGCGGGAAGCCCGGATCGGGGTAGAGGATTTCCGCCCCCGGCCCGCCGAACATCTGGCAGGCGAAGTAGAAGGTGACCTTGCCGCCCGGCACGACCACCACTTCATCGCCCGACACCGGAACCTTGAAGCGGCTGCCCACATATTGTGCCACTGCGTCGCGCAGCACGGGCAGGCCCTGCGGGCTCGTGTAGCCATGAGGGCCATCGCGCACCGCCTTCTCGGCGGCTTCGAGAATGTGCCTTGGCGGCTGGAAATCCGGCTGGCCGATGCCGAGGTTGATGACGGGGTGCCCCTTGGCCTTCAGCGCATTGGCGCGGTCCAGCACGGTGAAGGCGGTTTCTTCCTCGATGGCGGCGACGGCGGGATTTATGGTCAGCATCATGTCACATCATCAATTGCGGGATCGAGCAGGTGGCTGACGTTCCGTCCGCCATGGCCGGACTCTACGGCGCTTGCGAAGAGGTCCGCAACGGATTCCGTGAGTTGCGTCCTCAGTCCCAGTGTTTCGGCAAGCTCCGCATAGTAACTTATGTCCTTGGCGGCATTCGCAAGCGCAAAACGGTAGCCGTCGAAGTTGCCGCCAAGGGCGGGCTCCACCATCTTGCGCAGCACGCCGGAATTGCCGGAGCCATTGAGCATCACCTGATAGAGGTCCTGCCAGTCGATCTGCGCCTTGCGCGCTGCGGTGAAGGCCTCCGCCACCAGCGCCACCATGCCGGTGACGAGGAAATTCGAGATGAGCTTGGCGGTATGGCCTGAGCCCGGCGGCCCGAAACGGCGGATCGTGGTGGCGAAGCAGGCGAGCAGGGGTTCGATCCGGGTGAACGTGTCCTCGCTGGCTCCGCACAGCACCCCGAGAACGCCCTGTTCGGCCTGTTCCGGCCCGCCAGTCAGCGGAATATCGGCATAGGCGATGCCCTGGGCCGCGAGGTCATGGGCAAGCCGCCTGGTCGCTTCCGGGGCGGAGGTGCCGGCATCAAGGATGATCTGCCCGGGCGTGAGATGCGGCTTGAGTTGCGTGATCGTCTCCTCCACCACCTTTGAATTGGTCACGCAGAGCAGGATCACTTCGGCGCGGGCGATCTCGGTGAGGTCCCTGGCTTCGGTGGCGCCCCTGGCGAGCAGGTCCTCCACCGGTACGCGGTTGCGGTGGGCGATGACGCTCACCTGATGGCCATGCTTCAGAAGGTTGGCCGCCATGCCATGGCCCATCAGCCCCGCCCCGATCACGCCGACATGCATGCTTGCCTCAATTCGATGGCCTCCCTATGGTCCCGCCCGACATGCAATCGGGAGTTCGGCATCATGGCGCTGCATCGGAATTTCATCAATGGCGAATGGCTGGAAGGCAAGGGTGTCCGGGAGAACATCAACCCGTCCGACATCACCGACGTCGTGGGCGAATATGCCCAGGCCGACAAGGCGCAGACGGAAGCCGCCATTGCAGCCGCAAAGGCGGCGCAACCGGCCTGGGCCGCCTCGACGCCGCAGGTAAGGGCCGATATTCTCGAGTTCATCGGGACCGAGCTTCTGGCGCGGAAGGACGAGATTGGCCGGCTTCTTTCCCGCGAGGAGGGCAAGCCCCTTGCCAATGGCATCGCCGAGACGATGCGTGCCGCACAGATCTTCAAGTTCTTCGCTCAGGAGGCGCTGCGGGTTGAAGGTGTGGCGATCTCCTCCATCCGCCCCGGCGTTGACGTGACCATCACGCGCGAGGCGCTGGGTGTTGTCGGCCTCATCTGCCCGTGGAATTTCCCCATCGCCATTCCGGCCTGGAAAATGGCCCCAGCGCTGGCCTTCGGCAATGCGGTGGTGTTCAAGCCCGCCGACCTCGTTCCCGGTTCCGCCTGGGCGCTGGCCGAGATCATCTCGCGCTCAGGCCTGCCGAAGGGCGTGTTCAACCT
>JBIIGF010000085.1:0-6771 GCA_044236665.1 Aestuariivirga sp.
GCGCATCATCATCCAGGATATCCGTCTCACCCGCGCCACCGGCTGGACCTTCGACCGGCTGGCCCCCAATGTCATCGACCCGCAAGCCGTTTCGCGCTTCACCGAGCGCCGCAAGACGGCGTGGGTGATCGACACCGGAAAGGGCCGGGCATGGCTGGCCGAGCCCACACCCGCCTTGCGGAACTGGTCGGTTGCCATCGAACCGATGATCGGCTGCTTCGGCGTGGCGCCCGCCCTCGGTCAGGCGATCTCGACCGCCACCAGCGGGCCCTATGGCGGCAACATGGACTATCGCGGCTTTGGTGCGGGTGTTGAGGTGTTGTTCCCCGTCTCGGTACCCGGTGGCTTGTTCTTCTTGGGTGATGTGCATGCCCGCCAGTGTGATGGCGAGATCGTCGGCACGGGGATTGAAACCGCAGCCGAGGTGACCTTCACCGCTGAGATCGTGAAGCGCAAGGCCATCCACTGGCCGCGCGGCCGCAACGCGCGCGAGATCTTCACCATCGGCAATGCGCGGCCCCTCGATCAGGCGCTGCAGCATGCCACCACCGAAATGCTTGACTGGCTGATGGAAGACTTCGGCCTCGATGACGTGAGCGCCAGCCATGTGATGGGCCAGTGCGTGCGCTATGACGTGGCGAATGTCTTCAACCCCGCCTACTCGATCGCCTGCCGCATGCCACTCGAGGCGATTACGGGGCTTTCGGGATAAGCCGCTTCAGGCCTTCCACCGTATCGGCCTCGGCGGCGGGCTTGTCCCAGCGGATGCGTGACACGCGCGGAAAGCGCATGGCAATGCCGGACTTGTGGCGCGACGAGGGCTGGATCGCATCGAAGGCAATTTCGAGGACCAGCTTCGGCGTGACGGAACGCACCGGGCCGAAACGCTCCACCGTGTGCTGGCGGATGAAACGGTCAAGCTCGACGAGTTCTTCGTCGGTGAAGCCGGAATAGGCCTTGCCCACTGGCACCAGGGTGCGCACGCCATCCTTCTCGGTCCATGCGCCGAATGTGTAGTCGGAATAGAAGGAGGACCGCTTGCCTGCTCCACGCTGGGCATAGAGCATTACGCAATCGGCCGTGAGCGCCTGGCGCTTCCACTTGTACCACTGGCCTTTCGGCCGGCCCGGGAGATAGGGGCTGTCCTTGCGCTTCAGCATCAGGCCCTCGATGCCTTCGGCCCGTGTTGCCTCCCATGCGGCCTTCAGCGCCTCCTTGCTGCCAAAGGCCAGAAGCTCCGACACATCGCTCCGAGGCGGGTGGGACTGGGCGTGCCACTGCTCCAGCCGTTGGCGCCGTGCGCTGAAGGCCATCCCGCGCAGGTCTTCACCGCCGATCTCCAGCGCATCATAGAAGCGCACATGTGCGGGATAGGCGCCAAGCATGGCGCGGGTGACGCTCTTGCGGTTAAGGCGCTGCTGCAAGTCGGCAAAGGGTGCCACCACGCCATCGCGCACCACCAGCAATTCACCATCCAGCACCGCGTCAAACGTGAAATGCTCAAGAAGTTCCGGGAAGCTCTGGCCGATGTCATCGCCGGTGCGCGAGAACAGCCGCGTGGCACCACCGCGCCCGGACACCTGAACCCGGATACCATCCCACTTCCATTCGGCGGCGACGGATGCAAGATCAAGCCCGTCCCAGTCCGCCTCCTCCAGAGGATGCGCCAGCATCAGCGGGCGGAACACGGGAACCGCCGCGAGCGACGGGCGTTCGGCCCTCTGCTCCAGCCAGTCGAACAGCGCCGCATAGGGAGCCTCGAGCCCGTGCCACAGCTCCTCGATGTCATCGATGTCCTTCTCGAAGGCATCAGCCACCGCCTGCTTGGCGAGCCTGGCCGAAACGCCGACGCGCGGCGCACCGCTGAGGAATTTCAGCAGCGCCCAGCGCCCCGTGGCATCCAGCCGGTCCAGCCATTGCGTGAGGAGCGCCGCATGGCCCGTGCGCCCGGCATTCGAGAGGGCCGCGAAGATCTCCGACAGGCGCGGCGCATCGCCCTCGGTTTTGCGCTCGGGCCAGATGAGCGCTACAGTTTCGGCCGTGTCGCCCACATCCTCGCGTGACAGGCGGAAGAGTTCCGGGTCGAAGCGGCTTGCGCCGATGTCCGCCAGCACGCGGCGCAGCGGGAAGTTCAGCGGCAGGCCATCGGTGAGTGCCGCCAGCGCGTAGCCCCGGTCAGGGTCGGGCGTGGACAGGAAGTAATTGCGCATCAGGAGAAGCTTGCCATTGCGCGATGGCGTGTAGGTGAGCCTGTCCAGCAAGGTGGCGAAGGCCTTCATTCCGCCTCCTCCACCTCGCGCCCGACCAGGCGCAGGGCGCGCGCGGTGATGCCGCGCTTGCCCATCTCATGCACCAGCGCATCCTCGCGGCCATGGGTGACCCACACTTCACGCGGCCCTGTTTCCTCGATGGTGCTGAGAAGCTCCGGCCAGTCGCAATGGTCGGAGATGATGAGCGGCAGTTCCACGCCGCGCTGGCGGACCCGCCCACGGATGCGCATCCAGCCCGAGGCGAAGCCGCAGAGCGGATCGGCGAAGCGGCGCGACCAGCGATCGCCGATGGCCGAGGGCGGCGAGAGCACGATCTCGCCCGCGAGCTTGTCCCGCGTCTCTGCTGCCGAAGGCACCTCGCCCAGCTCAATGCCGCGCGCGATATAGAAATCCGTCATGGAGCGCAAAGCACCATGCAGCCAGACCGGCCGGTCATACCCCGCCTTGCGCAGCAGCGCGATGAGGCGCTGGCACTTACCGAGCCCATAGACGCCGACCTGATGGGTGCGCTCGGGAAAATCGCGGAGCGAGGCCAGCAGCTTCGCCACCTCGAGATGGTCCGGCTCATGGCGGTAGACCGGCAGGCCGAAGGTCGCCTCGGTGACGAAGAGATCGCAGGGCACGGGTTCGAAGGCCGCGCAGGTCGGGTCCGGATGGCGCTTGTAGTCGCCTGAGATGACGGCTCGCTGCCCCTGATGGTCGATCACCACCTGCGCCGAGCCGAGGATGTGGCCGGCGGGCACCAGCCGGATCGTCACATCCTTCACGGTCAGAGCCTCGCCATAGGCGAGCGCCTGGCTGCTTCCGAAGGCATTCTGCCCGAGCCTCAGCCTTGCGATGGCCAGCGTGTCCGCCGTGGCCAGCACCGTGCCATGGCCGGGGCGCGCGTGGTCCGAATGGCCATGGGTGATGACCGCCCGCGCCACGGGGAGGGCTGGGTCGATATGAAAATCTCCCGGCACGCAATAAAGGCCCGCATGGTCAGGCCGGAGCCAGCTTTCAAAGGGAGGATGTGTCGGCATCGGGGCTCAATGTCATGCGGCGGGGGACGTTTCGCAAGCCCATGCCGAAATGAGCAGCGGGGAGCCTTGCTGGAAGGCCCCCCGCCGAAATGGGTTGTCCGGGTACGCAGTACCTGATCCCGGTTTCCCTGGCGCCGTCCCCTCAAGGTCCGCTTGCCATGGACTGATCATGGATGATTAGGGTTGCCAAAGCGTTTCCAGAGCCCGAACAAAACCTTAACGGCGAGCCTCAGGCGTATCAGGGCGAAACAGGCTCAGCGGGCGAGCCAGTGGTCGAGGAATGACCGGAGCCAGAGCTTCACCGGTTCATCATGCAGGAGGTTGCCCTCAAGGTGGGCCTGCGCATTCTGGGCATTGGGCAGGCCGAAGCGGTGTGCGCCGGTAACACCCCAGCGGTGCATGGTGAGGCGCGTCACCTCCGGGTGGAACTGAATGCCATAGGCGCGCCCGGCATAGCGGAAGGCCTGGTTCTCGAAAGTGTCGCCGGTGGCAAGGCGCACCGCGCCCGAAGGCAGCGTCAGCCCCTCGCGGTGCCAGTGATAGACATGCTGCGGCCAGGGGCCGAGGCCCTGCCCATCTTCGGTCGGACGGATCGGATAATAGCCGATCTCCACCAGCCCATCGGCATGGGGGCCGATGGTGCCGCCCAGATGCTTCGACAGCATCTGGGCCCCGAGGCACACGCCGAGAAAGGGCTTGGCTTCCTTCAGGGCGACGCCGATCCAGTCGATCTCGCGGGCGATCCAGTCATCGGGGTCATTGGCGCTCATCGGGCCGCCGAAGATCACAGCACCTTCGTGGTGTTCGAGCGTTGGCGGCAGCGCATCGCCAAGGCAGGGGCGGCGGATGTCGAGCGTAAAGCCCTTCTCCAGCAGCATGTGGCCGATGCGCCCGGGCGTTGAGGCTTCCGAATGCAGGACGATGAGGATCTTGCCCGCCATGTCAGGCCCGCACCGGCTTGGTGCGGCCTTCCAGCAGCACGATGGCGAGGCCCGTGACGATGATGAGCAGCATGCCCGCGATGGCCAGCGCATTGGGCACATCCCCGAATACAAGGAGGCTCGACAATCCGGCCCAGATCAGCAGCGAGTAGGTAAAGGGCGCGATGAGGCGCGCCGGGGCGCTGCGGAAGGCCATGAAGACGAAGGAGTGGCCGCACATCAGGAAGAAGCCGGCAACGAACATGAGCCAGGCGTGAGTCCATGTGGGTTCGATCCGCGTTTCAAACAGCAGCGACAGCGCCAATCCACCCAGCATGACGATCAGCAACGTGGAAAAGGTGACGGCAAGCGCTGGCGTGCGCGGCGGCACCTTTCGGGAGAGAATGTCACGCGCCGCAACGCCCACCGCCGTGAAGAAGCCGAAGATGGCGAAGGGCGAGGCCGCACTGCCGCCGGGCTGGGCCACAAGGAGTGCGCCCAGAATGCCAAGCCCGATCAGCAGGAAGCGGATGCCGCCGATCTTCTCGCCGAAGATCAGCCACATGGCGAGCAGCACGAGCAGCGGCGCGATCTGGGCAATCGCCGTCACATCGGCGATGTTCATCTTGCTGAGTGCGGTGATGAAGCACAGGATGGCGACCAGCTCGCTCAGGGAGCGCAGCACCACCCACGGGTTGAAGGCCTTGGGCAGCTGGCGCAGCAGCCCAAGCGCTGCGATGAGCGGCAGGCACCAGATGATGGCCGCGATGCCGCGCAGCGTCAGCACCTGGAAGGGTGGCATGTCGGCGAGCGCCAGCTTCATGCAGGTGTCGTTCGCCACGAAGGAGCCCGTGGCGGCGAGGATCGCAAGGATGCCGCGAAGGTTCGGAGAAAGGGCCATCGAATCCGGTCAGAGAAGTTCCCGGATCTTCCCTAGCCGCAGCCCAGGGGCTTGTCACCTGCCTCACGGCACAGGGCTGCTCAGCTTTGAAGGGTGATCGGCACGCGCAGATAGTGGACCCCGTTCACATCCGCCGGTGGCAGCTTGCCCGCCCGCATGTTCACCTGGATCGACGGCATGAGCAGCGTGGGGGCAGAGAGGGTCGCGTCGCGCGCGGTGCGCATCTTCACGAAGTCTTCCTCAGAGACGCCCTCGCGCACATGGATGTTGCGCTCGCGCTCCTCCGCCACCGTGGTCTCCCAGGCATAATGCTTGCGGCCGTCCTTGGGCAGGTAGTCATGGCACATGAACAACCGCGTCGTACCCGGCAGCGCCATGAGCTTCTGGATCGAGCGGTACAGGGTGCGCGCGTCACCGCCCGGAAAATCAGCCCGCGCCGTGCCGTAGTCCGGCATGAACAGCGTATCGCCGACGAACACCGCATCCCCGATCTTGAAGGATACACAGGCCGGCGTGTGGCCCGGCGTGGCAATCACCTCACCCTTGAGGTTGCCGATCGTGAAGTGATCGTCATCCTTGAACAGAATGTCGAACTCAGACCCTTCGCCCGAGACATCAAGGGCGTTGAACACCGGGCGGAAGATCTTCTGCACATCCTTGATGTGCTCCCCGATGCCGACCTTGGCGCCAGTCTTGAGCTTGATGTAGGGCGCGCCAGACAAATGATCAGCGTGCACGTGGGTTTCCAGCACCAGCGTGATGGTGAAGCCCTCCTCCTTCGCCTTGGCGAGGACAGCGTCGGCGGATTTCACATTGGCCTTGCCGGATTTGTGATCGTAATCCAGAACAGGATCAATGACGGCGGCCTGCTTCGTCTCGGGGTCGCCCACCAGATAGCTGACGGTGTTGGTGGGCTCATCGAAGAATGCGTGGATGACGGGCTTGGGCATGGGCTTCTCCTTCATGTCCCGATTTTCCTTGACATTATATTAGAAAACTCTAAATTAGCAACATCTAAATGGAGTTCCCATGGGCGATCTCATGCTCGACACCTCCCTCGCGGGATTCGAGAAGAAGGCGACGGTTGCCGCAGCCATGCTGAAGGCGCTCGGCAACGAGAAGCGCCTGATGATCCTGTGCAAGCTTCTCGAACACGGTGAGATGAGCGTAATGGCGCTGACCGCGCAAGTGGGTCTCAGCCAGTCGGCGCTCTCCCAGCATCTGGCCAAGATGCGGGATGAGAAGATCGTCGGCTTCCGGCGCGACGCACAGCAGATCTTCTACCATGTGAGCGACCCGCGGGTGCGCGATATCCTCGCCACCCTCAAATCCGTCTACTGCTAAAGCAAGGGCACGAAGCACCATGTCTCTCAAGCACATCACAGCCGCCGAAGCCAAGAACCTGGTCGACCAAGGCGCGGTCCTCGTCGACGTCCGCGAGGTCGGCGAATACGCGGCCGAGAATATCCCCGGCGCGAAGAACGCGCCGCTCACCCGGCTTGGTTCCGGCGAGACCATCAAGGATGCGGTCGTGGTCTTCCACTGCAAGTCGGGGGCACGCACCCGCATGAACGCCCGTGGCCTCGCGGGCTGCGTGGATGGCGAAGCCTATATCCTTGATGGCGGCATCGAAGCCTGGAAGGCAGCCGGTTTTCCGG
>JBIIGF010000087.1:0-6759 GCA_044236665.1 Aestuariivirga sp.
GACATGGCGCTACTCCGTAAGGACGAGTGTATCTTCGGGTGCCCAGTGCACCCACACATGCTGGCCGCGCTCAACGCCGGCCCCGCCGAGGCGGGTATCGTTCTGGACATTGACCGACAGGTTGAGGCCATCGGCGGCTGTAACCTCCACATGGCTGGTGTCGCCATAATAGGACACATGCCGCACCGTGCCGGAAACCCGGATGCCGGAAGCGGGCTCCGCCTTTGTGAGCTTCAACTTCTCGGGCCGCACGGCGATGGCGACGGAACCGCCCACCAGCCCATTGCTGGCCAGTTCCATGCGGCCGATGCCCTTGACGTCGCATTCGATGCGCTTGCCAAGGAGCCGCAGCACCTTGGCGTCGATCAGGTTCACCTTGCCGATGAAGTCGGCCACAAAGCGGCTCTTCGGGTGCTCGTAGAGTTCGGCGGGTGTTGCCACCTGCTGCACCGAGCCCCGGTCCATCACCGCGATGCGGGTCGCCATGGAGAGCGCCTCATCCTGGTCATGGGTCACGATGATGAAGGTGATGCCGACGGTTTCCTGCAGCCGCGTCAGCTCGAGGCGCATGTCATCGCGCAGCTTTGCATCAAGCGCCGAGAGCGGCTCGTCGAGCAGCAGCACCTTGGGGCGCTTCACCAGCGCGCGGGCCAGCGCCACGCGCTGGCGCTGGCCGCCCGACATCTGGTCCGGCCGGCGGGCCGCAAGCGCGGTGAGCTTCACCATCTCGAGTGCTTCGCCCACGCGGCGTCTGATTTCACTTGATGGAACGCCCGTCACCTTCAGGCCATAGCCGACATTCTGCTCCACCGTCATGTGCGGGAACACCGCATAGGACTGGAACACCATATTGGTGGGCCGCTTGTTGGGGGGCGTGAAGGCCATGTCCTCGCCACCGATGATGATCTGGCCGGAGGTTGGTGTCTCAAGCCCCGAGATCATGCGCAGCAGGGTTGTCTTGCCGCAGCCCGAGGGCCCGAGCAGCGCGAAGAATTCATTCTGCGCGATGTCGAGCGAGACATTGTCCACGGCGGTCACGCCGCCGGGAAACGCCTTGGTGACATTACGGATCGAGACGATAGCGTCGGTCATGGGTTCAGCCCTTCTCCGCCTTGGAAGGCGCCTGGAGTTTCATGGCGATGACGGTGGCGACCACGGTGATGACAATCAGCACGGTCGAGGCCGCGTTGATTTCCGGCGATACGCCGCGCCGCACCAGCGAATAGACCTTCACCGGGAAGGTGACGGTTTCCGGCCCCGAGGTGAAGAACGTGATCACGAAATCATCGAGCGACAGGGTGAAGGCGAGCAACGCGCCGGCGATGAGGCCGGGCTTCATATAGGGAACGATGATCGACCAGAAGGTCTGCCATTCGCTGGCGCCGAGGTCCTTGGAGGCTTCCTCGAGCTGGCGGTTGAAACCGACAAGGCGCGAGCGCACCACCACCGCCACGAAGGGGAAGCAGAAGGAGACATGCGCGAAGATGATGTTGCCGAGGTTCAGGGGCCACGGCATGTTGACGAAGAACTCCATCATGCCGGTATTCACGAAGAACAACAGCAGCGCCACGCCCATGCAGATTTCAGGGATGACGATGGGCAGCGCCATGAAGCCTTCATAGGCGCCCCGGCCGGGAAACCGGAAGCGCCACAGGAGAAGCGCGGCGAGCGCGCCCAGTATGGTCGCAATGATCGTGGCGATCAGCGCGATCACCAGCGAGTTGGTGAGAGCCTCGATCAGCGAGGCGTTGTTCCACGCCTTGGAATAATTCTCGAGCGTGAAGCCGCGCCACACGATGCCGCGCTTGTCGGTGTTGAAGGAGAAGGCAACGAGCGTGACGATCGGCGCATAGAGCACGAAGAAGATCGCCGCGAACAGCACCTTGAGCCAGGTGCGCTTGCCATAGTCGAGAGGGCCCTGCCCCGGTTTCAGCCTGGCCGCCATCACACATCCACTCCCTTGCTGCGCAGCGTGAAGAGATAGCGCAGCGCCAGCGCCCCGAAGGTTGCATACATCAGCAGGAACGACAGCGCCGCGCCAAACGGCCAGTCATTCGCGGCCTTGAACTGCCGCTCGATCACGTTGCCGATCATGATCGCATTGGCGCCGCCGAGAAGGTCTGGCGTCAGGAAGCTGCCGAGGCAGGGAATGAACACCAGGATGATGCCTGAAATGATGCCCGGCATGGTGAGCGGCACGGTGACGCGAAGGAAGGTCTGGAACTGCGAGGCGCCAAGATCGAGGCTGGCCTCGAGATAGGAGCGTTCCAGCCTTTCGATGGTCGCATAGAGCGGCAGGACCATGAAGGGCATGTAGACATAGACAAGGCCGAAAATGACGGCGAAGTCGTTGTACAGCATCTCATAGGGGCCGAGCCCCACGACGCCGAGAACCTTGTTCACATAGCCCTGGGTGCGGAACACCGCGATCAGCGCATAGGTGCGGATCAACAGATTGATCCAGAACGGCAGGATGACGAGCAGCAGCAGCAGCGGTTTCCAGCGCTCGGGCGCGAAGCAGATCCCGAAGGCGATGGGATAGGCCAGCAGCAGGCAGAACACGGTTGCCAGCGCGCTGATCCACACCGACTTCCACATGATGGTGAGATAGAGCGGATCGATTGCCCGGATGTAATTGCTGATACCCGTCAGGTAGGCATATTCATTGATCGACACCTGCCCGTCCACGATGGCCTTGTCGCTGAAGGACATGATGAACAGGAAGCCCAGCGGTATGATGAAAAAGGCGAGCAGCCAGACGCTTGGCGGCAATCCCAGGGTCCAGAAGACGCGCGGATTCTGTTTCCAGTTCTCCAAGATGCCGTTCCTCCCCCGTCACTGACCTATTGAAACTAGCCCGCACGGCCCGGCGCGGCAACCCCGGCCTGCAGTTTTGCAAGTGCGCGGTCCACCGCGGCAACCGTGACATCAGCGTCATGACGGGAGAATATGATGGGCGGCCGGATCTTGAGGACATTGCCAAATTTTCCCTCACCACCGATCAGCACGCCCTCGTCCCGAATCAGGCTGAGCAGACGCGTCATCACGTCACCCGCCGGTTGCCGTGTTGTCCGGTCATGCACCAGTTCGACACCGGTGGCGAGGCCAACGCCGCGCACATCGCCGATGAGGCTGTGCTTCGCCATCAAGCCGCGCAGGCCATGCCGCAGATGGTCCCCGGCAGAACGGGCATTGGTGAGGAGGTCCTCGTCGCGGATCACGTCCAGCACCGCAACACCCGCCGCGCAGGCCATGTTGTTGCCGCCGAAGGTGGAGAAGAACGGACCGAAGGTCAGGAAATGCGCGAGGATCTCGGGCCTTGTGATGACGGCCCCTACCGGAAAGCCATTGCCCGCCGGCTTGCCGATGGTGATGAAGTCGGGTGCCACGCCATGGTGCCGGTGGCCCCAGAAGGCCGTGCCCATGCGGCCGAAGCCGGATTGAACCTCATCGGCGATGAACAGGCCGCCCGCCTTCCGCACCCTTGCCGCCACGCCGGTGAGATAGCCGGGCGGTGCATCGAGAATGCCATTGGTCATGAAGGCGGAATCGACCATTGCAGCGGCAACCCCCAGGCCTGCCGCCTCGAGTTCGGCGATCAGCGGCTCAGCGAGCGCGGCATAGCGTTCGCCAACCTCCGCCTCATGCGGCCCGAATGGCCCGCGATAGGTGTCAGGCGGCGGCAGCAGGCGGACATGCGGCGCATGCCAGTGCTCCGGCGCGTTGGAAGGCGAGAAGGCATCAATCGCCTCGCTCACCCCGTGATAGGCGAAATCCATCGCCAGTCCGCCGCGCTTGCCGGTGAAGGCTTTGGCCATGCGCCAGGCAAGGTCATTGGCCTCGCTTCCCGAATTGACGAACACGACAGACGTCAGGCCCTCGGGTGCCAGCGCCACCAGGCGCTCGGCATATTCAATCGACTGGTCGGTGAGATAGCGCGTATTGGTGCTGAGGGTGCGCGCCTGCCGGGCAATGGCCTCGGCCACGTAAGGGTGGCTGTGGCCGACATGCGGCACGTTGTTGTAGCAATCGAGATAACGGCGGCCGTCGGCGGCCGTGAGCCACACGCCCTCACCCTTCACGATGTGCAGCGGTGGATCATAGAAGACATAGAGCTTCTCCCCCATCACGCCGCGGCGGCGGGCGATGGCCTCCTGCAGCGATCCGGCATGGTGCGGCGGCTGGGCGGGATAAGATGCAGCGCGGCGAATGAGGCCCTGCAGCCTGTCATGCCCGATCCGCCGCAACTCGCGGATCATCGGCAGGCTGCGGCTGTTGAAGGCGGCGAAATAGCCCTGAGAGGCAATCCCGTTGGCAGCCTTCAGGCCATCGATGAGCGGCGTCATCAGCAACCGCACCTCGATGAGATCGAGCAGCGCGTCGGCCTCGGCCTCCTCAAGCGGGGTGACGCTCTGATAGCCTTTCACGAGGTCGAAGATCATCTCGCCCGCATCTGCGGCGGGACTGAGGAAATCGCCCGCCGCATTGGCCAGATCGAGGATCAGCGGGCCATGCACCAGATCGCCGAAATCAATGATGCCGCAGACCTCGCCCGATGCATCGACGAGCGCATTGTAGGGGTGCACATCGCCGTGGATGATCTGGCTGCGCATGCGGCGCATGGACGGCACCGTCACCCTCTCGTGGCGCGACAGGATGTCATGCGCCAGCGGCTGGTCCTCCTCCGGCAGTTGCGCAACGGCGGGCTTCAGGCTCAGCACCTGCCGCGTGTCCCACACCAGAAGGCGCGCTGCGGGTGCACCATGGACGAAGCCACGCGTGGCCTGCCCCAGCCGCGCCAGCAGGCGGCCCAGTTCCGTCCGTGCGCCCCGCGAGAGCACCATGTCACCCAGCACATCGCCCTCAAGCCATGACAGCACCATCACCGGATAGGCCACCCCGCCATGGCTGAGGTGTGACAGGGCCTTGCCAGACAGGCTGCGCCGCAGGTGCGGAACCGGAAGGTCCGGATCCGTCAGCGCGATATGCTCCAGCACCTCGGCCTGGCAGGCCAGAACGGCTTCACCCTCTGCCGGATTGCAGACCTTGAACACCACGCCCGGCTGACCTTCACGGCAGATGCGGAAGTTCTGGTCGCGCTCACCTTCAAGCTGCGTCCAAGTGCCGGCGATACCATAGGCCTCCGCCGCGAAGGCCTTGATCACATCAATCGGAATGGATGGGGGGGTCAGGCTCTTGAGCATCCGGCGCGATCCTTCTTCTCCGTCACGCCATGGCAAACTGCTGCACCACAGCGGCTGCAGCCGGGTCCGCGCCGGTATGCTGCATCGGACGGGAGGCAAGCATCATAACGGGCTGATCTTGTGACATGTTTCCCGAAACAATAAGGGCGGCAACCGGAGAGGTGCCGCCCTGTCTCACGCGCCTGGCCTCAGGCCGCCTGAATGCGCGTCCAGATTTCGTCGCGAACCTTTGTGGCCTCCTCGCCCAGATAAAGGGCGGGTTCACACTTCGCCACAACTTCCGGCGGCGGGAAGGCCACCTGGTTGTTGCGATAGTCCTCCGGCATCAGCGCCTTGGCGGCGGCATTGGCGGTGGCATATTTGATCGTCTCGACGATTTCCTTGCCGACTTCCGCATCAAGAAGGAAGTTGATGAAGGTGTGGGCATTCTCCGGATGCGGCGCGCCGGTGGGAATGGCCAGCGTATCCTGCCACAGGAGCGAGCCTTCCTTCGGAACGATGTAATCCACGTCATCGTCCTCGGCCATCACCTGCTTGATGTCGCCGTTCCACTCCTGGCAGAGCTTCACTTCACCGGCGGCGAGCAGGTCCTGGCCGTTGTCATCGGCGAAGACCTTGATGTTCTTCTTCTGCTTGATGAGCAGATCCTCGACCTGCTTGAGCTCATCCGCGTTGGTCGA
Source organism: Aestuariivirga sp. (assembly GCA_044236665.1). Classification (GTDB taxonomy): domain Bacteria; phylum Pseudomonadota; class Alphaproteobacteria; order Rhizobiales; family Aestuariivirgaceae; genus Aestuariivirga. Next base: position 5,885 of record JBIIGF010000087.1, read on the forward strand.
GTTCCACGAGTAGCCCAGATACTTGAGGCCCGCGCCCAGGACATTCTGCTGGTCGCCCAGCAGTGCGATGGCGCCGGCGTATTCATCCGAATCGAGCAGCACCTTCCAGCTATCGGGCGTGCCGTTGACGGCCGACTTGCGGTAGCCGATGCCGAGCGTTCCCCACATGTAGGGAACCGAATACTTGCGGCCCGGGTCGAACGCCGCATCCTGGAACGGCTTGTCGATGTTGACCATGTTGGGGATCTTCGAATGGTCGAGCGGGATCACCATGTTGGCCTTGATCATGCGCTCCAGCGTGTCGTTGGTCGGCACGATCACGTCATAGCCGGGGTTGCCGCCCTTCAGCTTGGCGAAGAGTTCATCGTTGTCGGCGTAGAGATCGAGCTTCACCTCGATGCCGGTGGCCTTGTTGAACTCCTCCAGCGTATTCTCGCCGATGTAGGTATCCCAATTGTAGAAATTGAGCTTCTTTTCCTCGGCCGACAGCGCGAAGCGCGGCAGGAAGGTGACGCCCGCCGCCAGCGCGCCAAGGCCCTGGAGCAGGTTGCGCCGGTTGGGACGGAAACGGGGACGGTATTGAGTCATGCGTGAAGCCCTTTGCGTTGAGTTGGCACCGGTCTGACATGGCGGACCCCGCGGGGGAGGCACCGCTGATGGGCGGGGAGCGTAACGCGCCCCGCCTCATTCGCAAGCCTATTTTTGTTACAATTTGACAAGTTTAGACGATTTCGCCCTTCACATCGGCATAGGTGGCGTCGAGCGCGGCGCGGGCGCGCTTTACCAGCTCGTCGATTTCCTTCTTGGTGATGACGAAGGGCGGCGCCAGCACCATTGTGTCCCAGCAGGCGCGCATGATGAGGCCATTCCGGAAG
>JBIIGF010000086.1:0-6759 GCA_044236665.1 Aestuariivirga sp.
CCCATCATCTTCGGAAAATCGATCTTCGATTCGGCAACGATGCCCATCTTGGCAAAGGAATGCTTCGACTCGGCGTAGAGCTCGGAGGCGTGCAGCAGCGCCTTGGAGGGAATGCAGCCGACATTCAGGCAGGTGCCGCCATGACTCGCCCGCTTTTCGACAACCGCCACCTTTAGGCCCAGCTGGGCGCAGCGGATGGCGCAGACATAGCCGCCAGGGCCGGTGCCGATGATGGTGACGTCAAACTGGTTGGCCATGGTGTGTTTCCTGTGATTGGTCAGCAGCGCCCGCCCGCGACGGGAACGAGCGCACCGGTGACATAGGAGGCGTGATCGGAGCAGAGCCACATGATGGCGTCGGCCACTTCATCGGCCGTGCCCTCACGCTTCATCGGAACGTGTTCGCGCATCATCTGCACGCGGTTCGGAATGCCGGACCCATCATGAATGTCGGTATCGATGATGCCCGGGCGGAGTGCATTGACGCGGATGCCTTCGGCCGCCACTTCGCGCGCCAAGCCGATGGTGAGTACGTCGATGGCGCCCTTGCTGGCGGCATATTCGACGCCCAAGCCCGGCGCACCCAGCACGGCGGCGGCGGAGGACAGGTTGACGATGTTGCCACCCGTGCCGCCATGCTTCGTGGACATGCGCTTCACCGCCTCGCGCGCGCAGAGGACGGAACCGAAGATATTGATGTCGAAAAGGCGCCGCAGCCGTTCGGTGCTCATCTCGTCCAGCCTGCTCTGGCGGTCCATGATGCCGGCATTGTTGACCAGCACCTTCAGCGTGCCGAGCTTGTCAGCCGCGGCGAACAGCGCCAGCACATCCGCCTCCTGAGCGACATCGCCCTTTACCGCGATGGCCTTGCTACCGGCCTTCGTGATGGCATTCACCACATCGGTGGCGGCCGCTTCATTCGATGCGTAGTTGACGACGACGGTATGACCCGCCGCACCGAGTTTCAGCGCCGCCGCACGGCCGATGCCGCGGCTGCCGCCGGTGACGATTGCGACGTTGGTCATGATGCTCTTCCTTTCTTGCCGTCACCCCGGCGAAGGCCGGGGTCCCGCTTTCTGTTCGCGCGGTGACCGCCCGAAGCTCGATCCCGGCCTTCGCCGGGATGACGGCTTGCTTGTATCACAGGTCCAGGATCGTGCGCTGCGGATCTTCGAGGTTTTCCTTGACGCGGACGAGGAAGGTCACGGCTTCCTTGCCGTCCACGATGCGGTGGTCATAGGAGAGGGCGAGATACATCATCGGACGGATGACGACCTGGCCATTCACCGCCATCGGGCGCTCCTGGATCTTGTGCATGCCGAGGATGCCGGACTGCGGGGCATTGAGGATCGGCGTCGACATGAGCGAGCCATAGACGCCGCCATTCGAGATGGTGAAAGTGCCGCCCTGCATGTCGGAAATCTGCAGGTTTCCGTCCCGCGCGCGCTTGCCGAATTCCGCGATGGTCTTTTCGATGCCGGCGAAGGACAGCATGTCGGCATCGCGCAGCACGGGCACGACGAGGCCCTTCTCTGTGCCGACCGCCACGCCGATGTTGTAGAAGTTCTTGTAGACGATGTCGTCGCCGTCGATCTCGGCATTGACGGCCGGGATTTCCTTCAGCGCCTGGATACAGGCCTTCACGAAGAAGCTCATGAAGCCCAGCTTCACGCCGTGCTTCTTCTCGAACAGGTCCTTGTACTGGTTGCGCAGCGCCATCGTCGCCGTCATGTCCACTTCGTTGAAGGTGGTCAGCATGGCGGCGGTATTCTGCGCATCCTTCAGGCGGCGCGCGATGGTCATGCGCAGGCGCGACATCTTCACGCGCTCTTCCCGCGCCGCGTCGGACGGTGCGGAGGGCGCGCGCGCGGCGGGCGCTGGCATTGCCGGAATGACCAGCGGCTTTGCCTCGGCTGCAGGCTTTTCGAGATGCGCGATGACATCGCCCTTGGTGAGGCGGCCATCCTTGCCGGTGCCGGTTACGGCACTGGTATCCACCTTGTTCTCCTCAACCATCTTGCGGACGGCGGGAGAAAGCGTCTGTTCGGCGGCCTTGGCCGCGGCTGGTGCGGCTTCTGCCTTCTTCGGCGCTTCGGCCGACTTGGCAGGCGCACTACCCGCAGCGCCTTCCTCGATCATGCCGAGCAAGGCGCCGACATTCACCGTGGTTCCCGGCGGTGCATCGATCGAGGCCAACTTGCCGGCGGCGGGTGCGGGGACTTCCACCGTCACCTTGTCGGTTTCGAGTTCAACCAGCGGCTCGTCGGCCTTCACGGCCTCACCGGCCTGCCGGAACCACTTTGCGATGGTGGCCTCGGTGACCGATTCACCCAGAGCCGGAACGCGGATTTCTTTCGCCATTGTCTTCTGTCCCTTAAGCCTTGCTGTCACCGAGCGCTTCGTCGAGGAACGCCTTCAGTTCCTTGAGGTGCCTGCTCATCAAACCGGTTGCGGTGGCGGCGGAGGCCGCGCGGCCCGCATAGCGCGGGCGCGTGTTCTTCGCGCCGATGTATTCGAGCACGCGCTCGATGTTGGGCTGCACGAAACTCCAGGCACCCATGTTGTAGGGCTCTTCCTGGCACCACACGAATTCCGCACCCTTGAAGCGCTGGAGAATGTTGATGAGCGCCTTGTGTGGCCACGGGTAGAGCTGCTCGACGCGGAGCAGGTAGATGTCCGTCAGGCCGCGCTTCTCGCGTTCCTCGTAAAGATCGTAATAGACCTTGCCGGTGCACAGGATGACGCGGCGGATCTTGTCATCGGGCTTCAGCTTGATCACTTCGCCGGTGCGCATCTCCGCGTCGTCCCACAGCAGGCGGTGGAAGGTGGTGCCTTCATCCATCATGGCCAGCGAGGAGGTGGCGCGCTTGTGGCGCAGGATCGACTTCGGTGTCATGATGACGAGCGGCTTGCGGATGTCGCGCTTGAGCTGCCGCCTGAGGATATGGAAGTAGTTGGCGGGCGTGGTACAGTTCGCCACCTGCATGTTGTCTTCCGCGCACATCTGCAGATAGCGCTCAAGCCTCGCGGAGGAGTGTTCCGGCCCCTGGCCCTCATAGCCATGCGGCAGCAGTACGGTGAGGCCCGACATGCGCAGCCACTTGCGCTCGCTTGACGAGATGAACTGGTCGAACACCACCTGCGCGCCATTGGCGAAGTCGCCGAACTGGGCTTCCCAGATGGTCAGCGTGTTGGGCTCGGCCAGCGAGTAGCCATATTCAAAGCCCAGCACCGCCTCTTCCGAGAGCATGGAGTTGATGGCGTCGATCTTGATCTGCTGGTCCTTCACCAGATGGTTGAGCGGCGTGTAGCGCTTTTCGGTGTCCTGATCGACGAGCACTGCGTGGCGCTGCGAGAAGGTGCCGCGCTGCACGTCCTGGCCGGAGAGGCGGATCGGGAAGCCTTCGAGCAGCAGCGTGCCGAAGGCGAGGTGCTCGGCCATGGCCCAGTCCAGCCCCGTGCCGTCTTCCATCATCTTGCGGCGCGCATCGAGCACGCGCTGCATGGTGCGGTGAACCTTGAAGGTCTTCGGGATCTTGGTGAGCTTGAGGCCGATTTCCTTGAGCCTGGCGGCCGGAACGCCGGTGTCGCCCTTGCGGGGCTCTTCGTGGTCCCGCGCGGCCTTGAGGCCGGCCCAGCGGCCATCCAGCCAGTCAGCCTTGTTGGCCTTGTAGTTTTCGGCGGCGGTGAAATGCTCGTCCAGCGTCCTGCGGTAGGCGGCCTTCATCGCGTCGAATTCGTCCTGGGTGAGAACGCCCTCATCCATCAGGCGCTTGCCATACTGGGTGACGACGGTCGGAAGCTCCGCGATGCGCTTGTACATCAGGGGCTGGGTGAAGGCCGGTTCATCCGTCTCGTTGTGGCCGAAGCGGCGGTAGCAGAACATGTCGATGACGACAGGCTTCTTGAACTTCTGGCGGAATTCGATGGCGATCTTCGCCGCATAGACGACGGATTCCGGATCATCGCCGTTACAGTGGAAGATCGGCGCCTCGATCATCTTGGCGACGTCGGACGGGTAGGGCGATGAGCGCGACCAGTGCGGCGCAGTCGTGAAGCCGATCTGGTTGTTGACGATGAAATGGATGGAGCCGCCCGAACGGTGGCCGCGCAGGCCCGAAAGGCCGAAGCATTCCGCCACCACGCCCTGGCCGGCGAAGGCCGCATCGCCATGGATGAGCAGCGGCAGAACCGAGGTGCGTTCCTTGTCCTTGCGCTGATCCTGCTTGGCGCGCGCCTTGCCCAGCACCACGGGATCGACGATCTCGAGGTGCGAGGGGTTGGCGGTGAGCGACAGATGAACGCTGTTGCTGTCGAAGGTGCGGTCAGAGGACGAGCCAAGGTGATACTTCACATCGCCCGAGCCCTCCACCTCGTCCGGCGTCGAGGAGCCGCCCTTGAATTCGTGGAAGATGGCCGAATAAGGCTTGGACATGACGTTGCCCAGCACGTTGAGGCGGCCGCGATGGGCCATGCCGAACACGATCTCCTTCAAGCCCAGCTGGCCGCCGCGCTTGATGATCTGCTCCAGCGCCGGGATCATCGATTCGCCGCCGTCGAGGCCGAAGCGCTTGGTGCCGGTGTATTTCACATTGAGGAACTGCTCGAAGCCTTCGCCTTCAATGAGCTTGTTGAGGATTGCCTTCTTGCCTTCCGGCGTGAAGCTGATGGACTTGGCCGCGCCTTCGATGCGTTCCTGGATCCAGGACTTCTGCTCGGGGTCCGAGATGTGCATGAACTCAACGCCCAGCGTGCCGCAATAGGTACGCTTCAGGATGTCGACGATCTGCCGGACGGAGGCGTATTCCAGGCCCAGAACCTTGTCGAGGAAGATCGGCCGGTCCATGTCGGCTTCGGTGAATCCGTAGGATGCGGGGTCGAGCTCGGGGTGGGATTCGGGCTGCTTCAGCTTCAAGGGGTCGAGGTCGGCGGCGAGGTGACCGCGCATGCGGTAGGCGCGGATCATCATGAGGGCGCGAACCGAATCGAGCGTGGCTTTCTTCACATCCTCCGCCGAGAGGCCGGGCGCCTTGGCTTCGCCGGCGGCACCCTTGCCGCCCTTTGCAGCCGGAGCCGGGGCTGCGGGCCAGTTGCCATCCAGCGCCGAGACGAGTTCGCCCGATTCCGCCCTGGGCCAATCCTTGCGGGCCCAGGAGGGGCCAGCAACCTGCTTCCTGGCGGCCTCGGCATTGTCTTCGAGGCCGGCAAAGAATTGCCGCCAGTGCTGGTCCACGGCGGCTGGGTTTTCGAGATATTTCGCGTAGAGCTGTTCGATGAACTGGGCGTTGCCGCCATAGAGGAAGGAGGTTTGCTCGAAGGCCGTCGTGAGATCTGTCTTGTTCATCCCATTGTCCTCTTGGAGTGTCCTCTCCCGCCAGAGCGGGAGAGGAAAGGGGCCCGCCGCGTCAGCGGTGGGATAGGTGAGGGGGCCATGTCCGGAGCCAGCGGTCCCTCACCTTCCCCATGCTGCGCATGGGTCCCCGTCCTCTCCCGCTGGGCGGGAGAGGACAGGCAGGCAAGAGCCGCCGTATCCGTTGCCATCAATCAGCCTTTCAGCTTCTGAACCAGTGTCTTGCCGAGCATGGCGGGCGAATCCGACACGGCGATGCCGGCCCGCTTCATGGCCTCGATCTTCGATTCAGCGCCACCCTTGCCACCCGAGATGATGGCGCCGGCATGGCCCATGCGGCGGCCGGGAGGAGCGGTGCGGCCCGCGATGAAGCCGGCCATAGGCTTCTTGCGCTTCGACTTGGCGATGAATTCCGCCGCGTCTTCTTCCGCCGATCCGCCGATCTCGCCGATCATGATGATCGACTGGGTTTCATCGTCGGCGAGGAACATCTCCAGCATGTCGATGAATTCCGTGCCCTTGACCGGATCGCCGCCGATGCCCACCGCCGTCGTTTGCCCCAGGCCTTCCTGCGTGGTCTGGAACACGGCTTCATAGGTCAGCGTGCCGGAGCGCGACACGATGCCCACCGAACCTTTCCTGAAGATGTTACCGGGCATGATGCCGATCTTGCACTCGTTGGGCGTCAGCACGCCCGGGCAGTTCGGCCCGATGAGGCGGGACCTGGAACCCGACAGCGCGCGCTTCACCTTCACCATGTCCATCACCGGAATGCCTTCCGTGATGCAGACGATGAGCGGGATTTCGGCGTCGATCGCCTCGAGGATCGCATCGGCCGCGAACGGCGGCGGAACATAGATCACGGAGGCATCAGCGCCCGTGGCCTGCTTCGCATCCCATACGGTGTCGAAGACGGGGAGGCCGATATGCGTCGTGCCGCCCTTGCCGGGCGTGACACCCGCCACCATCTGCGTGCCATAGGCCTTGGCCTGCTCGGTGTGGAAGGTTCCGTTGTTGCCGGTGATGCCCTGGCAGATGACCTTGGTGTTCTTGTTGACGAGAATGGACATCAGGCCGCTTCCTTCACAGCTTTGACGATCTTGGCCGCCGCATCGTTGAGGTCATCGGCGGGGATCACGTTGAGGCCGGACTCGCTGATGATCTTCTTGCCGAGGTCGACGTTGGTGCCTTCGAGACGGACGACGAGCGGAACCTTGAGGCCCACCTCCTTCACCGCTGCGATGACGCCTTCGGCGATCACGTCGCATTTCATGATGCCGCCGAAGATGTTGACGAGAATGCCCTTCACCTTCGGGTCGGCGGTGATGATCTTGAAGGCCGCCGCGACCTTCTCCTTCGAGGCGCCGCCACCCACGTCGAGGAAGTTGGCGGGTTCGGACCCGTAGAGCT
>JBIIGF010000088.1:0-6611 GCA_044236665.1 Aestuariivirga sp.
TACGCGTCCCGCCACCCGGAGCCTGCGGCCCTTGCTGAAACTCGTAGACAGACACGTGCTGCGGCAAGTCTCGCTTCCGCTTGCGGCCGCCTTGGTGATCGGCCTCCTCATGCTGCTGGCTGACCGTATGGTGCGCCTGCTCGACACCACGCTCGGCAAGAAGAACTCCTTCACCGTGGTGTTCGAGATGCTGGCCTATCTGGTGCCACATTATCTCGGCACGGCGCTTCCAGCGGCACTGTTCCTCGGCCTGTTACTCGGCTTCGGCCGCATGTCCGCCAATTCCGAGACCGATGCCTTCATGGCCTCGGGCGTCGGCCTCAACCGCATGGCACGGCCGGTCATCGTGCTCGGCGTGCTGATGAGTGGACTGTCGCTTGTCATCATGGGCTGGGTGCAGCCGCATGCGCGCTATGCCTACCGTTCCGTGGTCTTCGATGTGCAGAACGTGGATGTGTTCTACCTCGCCGAGGAAGGCGTGTTCATGCAGGCGGGCGACCGCACTTTCATCATCGACAAGCTGGACCGCACGACCAATTCCTTCACCCACGCCTTCATCTATGAGGAAAAGAAGGACGAAGGCACCGATACCGTCACCGCCTCGCGGGGGCAACTCATCGAAACCGGGGAGGACAAGCGGCCGACGCTGCGCCTCGAAGATGGGCACCGGCTGAAATTCCCGGCCAAGCCCTCTCCCGATGACCCAGCACCCGAAGCAGGCGAGGCGACCGAGTTCGCGATGGCCGACACGCCGCTCGGCCGGATTTCCAAGGACCTGTTCCGGCCGCGCGGCCAGGACGAACGCGAACTGACGCTGCCCGAATTGTTCAGCGCGCTCAAGGATCCGCCGCCCAAGGCGAAGCCCGAGGAAGTGGCCTCGGAACTGAGCGAACGCCTCGTCACGGCGGTGAGCATCCTGATCCTGCCGTTCCTCGCCATTCCCTTTGCCGTCGGCTCGAGGCGCAGCGCGCGCGGCTTCCGCACCGGCGTCGCGCTGGTGCTGATCGTCCTCTACAATGAGATCATTCACCGTGGCGCCTCGGCATCCAACAACGCCGTGGCCTCGCCGCTCATCACCATGTGGCTGCCCTGCCTGCTGCTCGCCATCTTTGCCGGATGGCGCTACATCTCCACCTGTTATCTGCTGCGCAACGACCCGGTGACGGGCGCCATCGACCGCGTTGGCGATTTCTTCAGCGGGTTGCGCCTTGGTATCGCACGCCGCGCCGGCTGGGGGGCGCCGTCATGATCAAGCTCATCAGCTGGATGCTGATCCGCATGGTGGCCACCCGCTACTTCGGCATCCTTCTCGGCATTTCCATCTTCGTCCTGTCGCTCGACCTCTTGACCAACGCCAAGGACATCCAGGAACTGCACCCCGGCGACACCATCTTCCTGTTCGAATACATGATGTACCGGGCGCCGGCGGTGATCTCCAACTACATGGGCATCAGCATGCTGCTCGCCATGCTGCTCTCCCTCACCGAACTCAGCTACCGCAACGAGATGTCGGCACTGTGGGCGGCGGGCATTTCGCCGTTCCGGCTGATCGTGATGCTGCTGCCGCTGGCCTTTCTGGCAGGCGGCCTGCAGTTCATTCTGTCCGACACCGCCATTCCCGCCACCACGCCGCAGCTCCGGGACTGGGGTGTCGGCGACTATGGCACCGAAAAGCTGAAAGTTGGCGAGCGCGACCCGATCTGGATGCGCTCCGGCACCGACATCCTGCGTGCCGGCCGCGCCAACCCCGACTCTACGGTGCTGAATGACGTCATCATCTTCCGGCGCGATACGAACGGCCTGCTCACCGAGCAGATCTACGCTGAGAAAGCCGAACTGAGCGAGGGCCGCTGGAAGCTGTGGAAGGTTCTCGTCTATACCCGCGACAACCTGGAGCCCTCCAAACTCGATACGCTGATCTATTCCGGCGCGATAAAGCCAGCCCAGAAGGGCGCCCGCTCGGGTGTTCCGGAGGACATGACACTTTCAGAACTCAATTATTTCATCGCCAACAATGGCTTCGGCATCCGGCCGGTGTGGGTTTACGAAACCTGGGCGAACAAGCGCGTATCGCTGTTCTTTTCCGGCCTTCTGATGATCGCGCTGTGCATCCCGCTGGCGACGCGCTTCCGCCGCGGCGGCGGGCTTGGCGCGCTGTTTGCGGCCGGCGTGGGCCTGGGGTTCCTCTATTTCATCGTGGATGGCATTTCACTCACCATGGGCGAACTCGGCTTCGTGACACCGTGGCTGGCCGCATGGCTGCCGCTTGGTGCCTTCGGTTGCCTCGCCGCGGTGCTGACACTGCGGACGGAAAAGGTCTGACGCCATGATGGGCCTTGACGCGCTCCCCGGCCGGCGCAGCGGGTTGATCGTCAACCCGCTTGCCGGCAAGGGCAGCGGCAGGGGCGTGGCGCTTGTCGGCAAGCTCGCGGGCCAGCCAGGCATCAGCCTCGCCCTGCTCGAGCGCTTCGGCCAGCTTGGCGGCATCATCGACGCCATGGCGCAGGATGGAGTCACCGATCTCTTCATCAGTTCCGGTGACGGGACCATTCAGGAAATCCTCACCGAGATTGCCGAGCGCAAGCCCTTCGCCGTGCCGCCACGGATCTGCCTCCTGCCGCATGGCACCACCAATCTCAGCGCCAATGACCTCGGATTCCGCAGCCATTCCATTGCGGCGCAGGCAGCCTTCCTCGCCAACCCGGCCCCGCGCGAGATCAGCCCGCGCCAGACCATCCGCTGTGCCAACCCTGGTGACGGAAAGGTGCGGCATGGCATGTTCGTGGGCACCGGCGCAGTCGCAACCGCTACGCTCTACTGCCAGCGCGCCTTCAATGCGAAAGGCGTGAAGGGCCAGCGGGCGGTTGCGGAAACACTTTTGACAGCGGTGCGCAAGTTCCTATTCTCCGCGCCAGACCCCAGCGACGAAACCCGCTTCGACCGGCCCTACCCGATCACCGTGGAAGCAGGCGGCAACCGCCTGGCGGAGGGGCCGCAGCTTCTGCAGATGTCAACCACACTCGACAGGCTGGTGCTCGGCATGCGGCCCTTCTGGGGCGGCCGTCACGCGCCCATCCGCACCACCGTTCTGCCCTATCCGGTGCCGTCGATCCTGCGCTGGATGCTGCCGGTCATGTATGGTGGCGAGAACCGCACGCCGCCGCCCGGCGCCGTCAGCTTCTGCTCGCATTCGCTCAGCGTTGCATCTGAGTCGATGTTCGTGATCGACGGCGAGTTCTTCCCCGCCCCGGTGGGTGAGCCGCTGCGGCTCGAGGCCGGGCCGCTCTTCAATTTCATCCGGGGTTAGACGGCAGCCTTCAGGCCATGGCCTTCCGCCACCACGGTGCGGAACAGATCGATGATGCGGTCGATCTCGGCATCGGTATGGGCGGCAGACACCGAGCAGCGCAACAGGCACAGCTTGTTCGGCGTACCGGGCGGCAGCGCGATGTTGACATAGACGCCCGCCTTCAAGAGCGCGTTCCACATGGCGATCGTCGACGGCTCATCCGGGCAGCGCACGGCAACGACCGGGCTCACCTGGTCGCAGCCGAGGTCGAGGCCGAGCGCCTTGAAGCCATTGAACAGGCGGGCCGAGTTTTCCATCAGCTTCCTGCGGCGCTGCGGTTCAGCGCCAAGCTTGCGGATCGCCGCAATCGAGGTGGCGATCGAGGCAGGCGACGACGAGGCTGTGAACATGTAGGGCCGCATCGCAAAGCGCAGATATTCGAACAACGGGTGATTGCCCGCACCAAATCCGCCGATGGCGCCAACGCTCTTGGAGAAGGTACCGACGACGAAGTCGACGTCATCCTCGAGGCCCGCCTCGTCGGCAAGGCCGCGGCCATGAGGACCGAGCACGCCGAAGGAATGCGCCTCATCGACGAGCAGCTGGAAGCCGTGCTTCTTCTTCACCTCGATGAAATCGGCAAGCGGCGCCCTGTCGCCCATCATCGAATAGATGCCTTCGAGCACCACGAGCTTGCCACCCTCATCGCCTTCGCCGCGCGACAAGCGCTTGTCGAGGTCGGCGGCGTCATTGTGGCGGAAGCGCACCAGCTTGGCGCCTGACAGCGTGCAGCCATCATAGATCGAGCTGTGCGAGTCAGCATCGAGATAGATGGTGTCACGCGGCCCCGCGAGGCCCGACATCATGCCGAGATTGGCCTGGTAACCGGTGGTGAAGATGATGCAGTGCCTGCGGTTCAGGAAGGTTGCGAATTCACGCTCGAGTTCGGCATGAAGTGCAAAGGAGCCATTGGCGATGCGCGAACCTGTCGTTCCAGTGCCGAATTCGGCCAGCGCCCGCTGGCCAGCGGCAATGCAATCAGGATCGAAGGTGATGCCCATGTAATTGTTGGTGCCAGCGAGGATGGTCTCGCGCCCTTCAATGATGGCGCGCGTGGGCGAGATGATCTTCTCGTTGGTGACACCAACCGCATCAACACCCAGCGACTTCATGCGCGCGTGGCGTTCCGCGATGCCCTGAAGCTTTGCGAGAAGATCCATTGCTTAACCCTTCTTCACGCGCGCTTCGACGACCTTGGCGAGGTCTTCTACGGTGCGGGTTTCCGACAGCACGTTGAGCGGAATCTCGATGTCGAAGTGATCCTCGACCTCCATCACGAAATCCATCACTGTCACGGAATCAATGTTGAGATCGGCCGAAATGTCGGTGGCGGCCGAGAGCGCCGTTCCATTGGTATTGAACGGTGCAAGCAGCTTGCAGATCTGTTGGACGGTGTCGGTCATCATGACTTTCCTGAACTTTGCGAACTTCTATCGGCGCTTGGGCCGCGAGGCAACCATCCGGCCGCGCGATACCAGTTCACGGTTTCCGTGAAGCCACGCTCGAAAGGCAGCGGATCGGACAGCGCCAGCGTTCCCGCCCGGCTCACCCAGTCAGGGTGATAGAGTTCGGCGATCTTGCCGCGGTTCACCATGCCCGGCCTGCCGCGCAGGCGGGCGATGCCTTCCGCCCCCCAGGCAACGGCTGCTGGCAGGGCGCGCGGCAGATAGAGCGGCCTGACGGGGCTGCCGCGAAACGCCGAGGCCACGGCGATCAGATCAGCCCAGCCGTAGCCACCGGGCTTGCCGTCGCTCACCTCATGCAAGCCGCGCGCATCGCTGTCGAGCGCCCACGCGATCAGGCGCGCGAGGTCGCGCCCGTGAATGAGGGAGAAGCGTGCGGCGGGCACCGACGGGATGGCGGCGATGGGCTTCGTCAATTCGGTGATCAGCGGCAGCGTGCCCCTGTCGCCCGGGCCATAGACGGCAGGCGGGCGGATGATGATGGCGTTGAGGTCATCCATGCGGGCACGCACGGCCTCCTCGCCAGCCCGCTTGCTGGCGGCATAGAGCGATAGCTGCGGTTCACGCGCGGCAAGCGAGGACACATGAACGAAACGGGGCGTGCCAAGCGCCAGCGCCTGCGCCATCAGGGCTTCCGTGCCCAGCTGGTTCACACTGAAGTAATCGTCTTCGCCAAGGCCTGTCAGCGCGCCCGCGAGATGGATCACCGCATCCGCACCAGTGAGAAGATCGCGCAAAGCTTGCGGGTCGGAGAGATCGCCCGTCACGATGTCGACGGAAGCCGGAAGGCCTGCCTTGCCCGGCTGGCGCACCAGCGCGCGCAGGCGGTCGCCTCTGGCTTCAAACTCCGCAACGGCATGCCGGCCGGCGAAGCCCGTTGCACCGGTCATTGCGACGATGCGGCTCATGACGGGACCTGTGATGGAGGGGAAATATCCGGCTTCAGACCGCAGCCTCGAGCAGCGCCGCGTCCGCGGCAATGGCGGACACGGTCAGTTCTGCGATGTCGCCCGAGAGGTATTTCTGCTTCGCACCAGCCCGCGACAGCTTGCCGGAGGACGTGAAGGGCAGGCTCTTGGGCGGTACCATCACCACCTTGCATTCGACACCGGCACTGCGGTGCACGACGGCGGCCACATCATGGCGAAGCGCCTCGATCGCGGCAGGCTCGGCCAAGCGGCACTGCACCAGCACCGTTACGTCGTCCTCGCCGTCCTCGCCTTCAACCGCGAAGGCCGCCACATCGCCAGAGCGCAGCGGTTCGATCTGCTCAGCCGCCCACTCGATGTCCTGCGGCCAGATGTTGCGGCCATTGTGAAGGATCAGATCCTTGGCGCGGCCGGTGATGACGATCTCGCCATCCAGCCAGTAACCCATGTCACCGGTATCGAGGAAGCCATCCGCACCGACGGCGGCACCGGTTGCCTCATCATTGTGGAAATAGCCGGACATCAGGCTCGGCGTGCTGACGAAGATGCGGCCCACATGGCGCTCCGGCAGCGGCGCGCCGCGTTCATCACGTATCTCGACCGTGCTGGAGGACATCGGCCGCCCGCACACCACGAAGCAACGCGCCGTGTCACCGCGCGCCGGAATGGCCCGGCCTTCCGTCTTGAGGGCGTGGCGGTCGATCGCGTCGACGCGGACAGGCGCATCGGTGTCGATGAAGGAAATGGCCAGCGTCGTCTCGGCCATGCCGTAGCTCGGCAGGAAGGCCTTGGGCCGGAACCCGGCCACCGACAGCGTGGCGGAAAACGCATCCAGAACATCGGCGCGCACCATGTCGCCACCGATACCGG
>JBIIGF010000089.1:0-6577 GCA_044236665.1 Aestuariivirga sp.
CTCGGCAGGCCAACAAACAGCTAAGCTATTGATTTCAATTTAAATGAACGAATCGTTCGGAAAAACGAACATTTCGCTTGATACCATACTAATTCTATATAGTATGTGTGCTAGATAGTACTTCAAGGAGGTTTCCATGCTGATTTCGTCTCGCCGCGTCCTCATCCTCGGTTCTGCTGCGCTGTCCATCCTGCTGGCTGCCGGTTCGGCCACGCAGGCCTTCGCGGACCGCACGCTGCTCAATGTGAGCTATGACCCAACACGCGAATTCTACAAGGACATCAACGAAGCCTTCGCCACAGAGTGGAAGGCGAAGACAGGGGAAACCATCACCATCAACCAGTCGCATGGCGGGTCAGGAAAGCAGGCCCGCGCGGTGATCGACGGGCTTGAGGCGGACGTCGTGACGCTGGCCCTGGCGGGCGACATCGACCAGATTGCCGCCAAGACTGACAAGTTGCCCAAGGACTGGGCCAAGTTGCTTCCCAACAATTCTGCGCCCTACACCTCCACCATTGTGTTTCTGGTGCGGAAAGGAAATCCCAAGGGCATCAGGGACTGGAAAGACCTCGTGAAGGACGGGGTGCAAGTCATCACGCCAAACCCCAAGACATCCGGTGGCGCACGCTGGAACTACCTCGCGGCATGGGCCTATGCCGACAAGGCGCTGGGCGGCGATGAAGCCAAGGTCAAGCAGTGGGTGGGCGACCTCTACCGCAACGTTCCGGTACTCGACACGGGTGCGCGTGCTTCCACCACCACCTTCGCCCAACGCGGCATCGGCGATGTGCTGATCAGCTGGGAGAATGAAGCCTTCCTCGTGCAGCAGGAATTCGGCGCCGATAACTTTGAGATCGTCGTTCCCTCGCTCTCCATTCTCGCCGAACCGCCAGTGGCCGTGATCGAGGCCAACGCCAGGGCCAAGGGCAATCTCGACGTGGCCCAAGCCTACCTCAGTTATCTTTACACGCCAGAAGGCCAGAGGCTGGCGGCACAGCACTTCTTCCGCCCGGCGGACCCTTCCGCGGCAAACCCGGCTGACCTTGCCCGCTTCCCGAAGCTGGACCTCGTCACAGTCGGCAAGGACTTCGGCGGATGGGGCGAAGCGCAGAAGAAATTCTTCGCCGATGGCGCGATCTTCGATCAGATCTACAAGCCGACGAACTGACGGCGGGCGATGACCTCCCTCCTCCTGTCCCGCCTCAGGACCCCAAGCGTCATGCCCGGTTTCGGGCTGGCGCTTGGCCTCACGCTTTCCGCCCTGAGCCTGATCGTCCTGCTGCCGCTTGCCGCTCTCGTCCTGCGGGCAGCCGACATGGGGCCATCGGCCTTTTTCGACATTGCCACCGATCCGCGCACCATGGCCGCGCTCCGCCTGTCATTCGGCGCGGCGTTGATCGCGGCTCTCATCAACACCGTATTCGGGCTTCTGATTGCCTGGGTATTGGTGCGCTATCGCTTTCCGGGCCGCCGCCTCATCGATGCGGCTGTTGATCTCCCCTTCGCGCTGCCAACCGCAGTCGCAGGTATTGCACTGGCAGCGATCTACGCGCCGAACGGTCCTGTCGGCTCAATCGCCCAGCAATTTGGGCTCAAGATCGCATACACGCCGATTGGCATCGTACTGGCACTGGTGTTCATCGGGTTGCCCTTCGTGGTGCGCACGGTTCAGCCAATCCTCGAGGAAGTGGCGTCAGACGTCGAGGAAGTCTCTGCTCTGCTCGGCGCAAGCCGTTTGCGGACCGTGTTCCAGGTGGTGCTGCCGCATGTCTATCCAGCACTGCTCACGGGCTTCGCGCTCGCCTTCGCGCGCGGCGTGGGCGAATATGGTTCAGTGATCTTCATTGCCGGCAACATTCCGGAAGTTTCGGAGATCGCGCCCCTCCTGATCGTCATCAAGCTTGAGGAATTCGACTACGGCGGTGCCACGGTCATCGCCACACTGATGCTGGCAATCGCCTTTGCCATGCTGTTCCTCATCAACGCCTTGCAAAGCTGGAGCCGCAAGAGATATGGCAATGTCTGACCGCTTCCTGCCGCTGGCACATGAGCCAGAGCGCGCCACCAGCGAAACCGCGCTGACACGATCCCTGCTCATCGGCATGGCCGCATTATTCCTTGCCGCGATCTTGTTCATGCCGCTGGTCATCGTTTTTATCGAAGCGTTCCGCAAGGGTTGGGACGTGTTTGCCAGCAGCTTCGCTGACCCTGATACGCTCGCAGCAATCCGCCTGACCCTGCTGGTTGCAGCCATTGCGGTTCCCTTCAATGCCATCGTCGGCCTCGCGGCCTCCTGGGCCATTGCCAAGTTCGAGTTCCGCGGCAAGAATGTTCTGCTGACGCTGATCGACCTGCCCTTCTCGATCTCGCCCGTCATTTCCGGGCTGGTCTATGTGCTGCTCTTCGGCGCGCAAGGATGGCTGGGGCCCTGGCTTTCACACCACAATATCCAGATCATCTTCGCGGTGCCGGGCATCGTGCTGGCGACGGTGCTCGTCACTTTTCCCTTCGTTGCGCGCGAGCTTATCCCACTGATGCAGTCGCAGGGCACTGCCGAGGAAGAGGCAGCGCTGACACTGGGTGCTTCCGGTTGGTACACCTTCCTCCGCGTGACCCTGCCCAATGTGAAATGGGCGCTGCTCTATGGTGTCCTGCTCTGCAATGCCCGCGCCATGGGCGAGTTCGGCGCTGTCTCGGTCGTCTCCGGACACATTCGCGGCCTCACCAACACCATTCCACTGCACATCGAGGTTCTCTACAACGAGTACAATTTCGTGGCCGCTTTCGCTGTGGCGACGATCCTGGCAGCCCTCGCCCTCGTCACCCTCTTTGCCAAATCACTGCTCGAATGGCGTTTCGCGCGGGAAATCGCCGCCCAGCGCCGTGGCCACTGAGCACTTCAGGAGTAAACGCCATGTCCGTCCCCGTCAGCGTCAAGACCATCAAGAAGAACTTCGGCCGCTACCCAGCCCTCAAGGGCGTGTCACTCGACGTCGGAGCGGGTGAGTTGGTCGCACTTCTCGGCCCCTCCGGTTCCGGCAAGACGACACTGTTGCGTGCCGTTGCCGGCCTTGAACCACTTGACGACGGACAAGTCTTGTTCGGCGATATCGACGCCAGTACGCTCACGCTGCGCGAGCGCCGCATCGGTTTCGTGTTCCAGCACTACGCCCTGTTCCGCCATATGCGCGTGTTCGACAACATCGCCTTCGGCCTTCGCGCCCGCCCCCGCAACTCGCGCCCGCCGGAAGAGGTTATCCGCTGCCGGGTGATGGACCTTCTGCACCTCGTGCAGCTGGATGGGTTAGAAGGCCGCTATCCGGCGCAACTCTCCGGTGGCCAGCGGCAGCGCGTGGCACTCGCACGGGCACTCGCCATCGAACCGCGTGTGCTTCTGCTGGACGAACCCTTCGGCGCCCTCGACGCGCGGGTGCGGAAGGATCTTCGCAAGTGGCTACGCGACCTCCACCTTCGTACCGGTCACACCACACTGTTCGTGACGCATGATCAGGACGAAGCCTTTGAGCTCGCCGACCGCATCGCCATTCTCAATGACGGCCAGATCGTTCAAATTGGCACGCCAGCGGAAATCTGCCAGCAACCGGCTACGTCCTTTGTCCAAGGCTTCATCGAAGGAATCGTCGGCACCCGCTCGGTAGAACCGGACCGGCAGCGGCGCCTGGCAACCATCGTTGGACGTTCCTGACCACCATTCCGGCCGCCGGAACTGCCTGAAAATCAGGCGGCGGCATCCCGCATTGCCCGGGCACAGGCGTTGATTCTTCCCCCAGCGCCTTTCCCACAGGGAAAAAAAGTTGAATTTGATATTGCGGGACGCTGGGGGCTGCCTTACGTTACGCGCCGGTTTGCGAATGGGGAGGAACGCCTCACATGTGTGGAATAGCTGGAATTCTCTATAAGGGCGGTGCGACAGCGGATGCCCGCGTCGGCAAGGCACTGATCGACATGCTGGATGGCTGCCAGCACCGCGGGCCGGATTCGACCGGCTTCTCGCTCTACCGCGATCCGGTGCCGGGCCACCTGCGCCTGCGCTTCATCGTCGGCGAAGGCGATGAAGCCAGGAACGCCATCGAGCGCGTCAAGACCAAGCTCACCGAGTTCCAGGCGAAGATCGTCGAGGAAGAGCACAGGGGGTCGTCCTTTGCCGTTCTGGTGAAGTTCGACGGCGACCTGCAGAAATTCGCCTTCGAAATGGAGCACGCTGCCAAGCTCTCCTCCATCGGCGAGAGCCTCGACATCATCAAGGACCTCGGCGGCGCCTTCGACGTCGACAATGTTTACAAGATCGAGAACTTCAAGGGCACGCATGGCATCGGCCATGTGCGGCTTGCCACCGAATCCGATGTGGCGCCCGAAGCCACCCACCCGTTCTGGGCCACCGGCTTTGCCGACATCTCGATCGTGCATAACGGGCAGATCACCAACTACTACAAGATGCGCCGCCGCCTCGAAAAGCAGGGCTACTTCTTCAATACCGACAATGACTCGGAACTGATCGCCGTCTATCTCGCCGACAAGTTGAAGCACGGCTACACGCTGAAGGAAGCGCTCAAGACCTCGATCGATGATCTCGACGGCACCTTCTCCTTCCTCGTCTCCACCAAGGACGAGATCGGCTATGCGAAGGACAAGCTCGCGGCAAAGCCGATGGTCAAATACGAAGACGACAAGATCATCGCCATCGCCTCGGAGGAAGTGTCGCTGAACCGCCTCTTCCCCGGCCGCGCCCTCAACACCTCTGAACCCGCTCCTGGAACCTACGACACATGGCAACGATCGACCTCAGCGTAATCTCCGTCCGCGAGGGCAACGAGCTTCTCCGCAAGTATGGCGCGGATGGTGTGGACGTCGAGGTGCTGAACCCCGACGCCAAGCACCACATCGGCGTCGGCCTCACGCATCCGATCAACGTGCATATCCGCGGCTCGGCCGGCTATTTCTGCGCCGGCCTCACCGACGGCCCGCGCTTCACGGTCGACAACAATGTCGGCTGGGGCGTTGGCGACAACATGCTGAACGGCTCCATCATCGTGAACGGCAATGCCTCTGCCATTCCGGGCGTCGCCATCCGCGGCGCCGAAATCGTCGTGAAGGGCAACATCGGCTCGCGCGCTGGCCAGGTCATGAAGGCGGGCACGCTGCTGGCCTGCGGCAACGCCAACTTCATGGCGGGCTACATGATGTATGGCGGCCGCCTGATCATTCTCGGCGATTCGGGCGAGAAGATCGGCCAGGACATGACGGGCGGCAACATCTACGTCGCCGGCAGGCTGGGCGAGATGGGCACCGACGCGATGTTGATCGACCTGCCCGCTGTCGAGCGCGATGAGATCCTCGCCTTCCTCGACAAATACAAGATCCCCTTCAAGGGCTCTTTCCAGAAGATCGTGAACGCCGGCAAGAAACTGCGCTACCCCAAGACGGAGCCGCGCCGCCGCGCCATTCCCTTCTTCGAGAGCTTCGCCGACAACGCCTACTGGAACGCCAAGGTCCAGGAGGACATCCACATCAAGTCGCAGATCGGCCGTTACCGCATCCGCGGCTATGGCGCGGCGCGCCCGCTGCCGCACATCTCCGACATCGCCTTCAAGAAGGACATCCGCATCGGCGCGAACACCGACCCCGATGTCCTCTCCAAGGTGCACATGAAAACCGAGGTGGGCGGCCGCTCCGGCGCCAACCCGCTCAAGCTTTCCATGCCGGTGATGATTGCGCCCATGTCCTATGGCGCGCTGTCGAAGTCGGCGAAGCTGGCGCTCGCCATTGCATCCCGCCTCTCCGGCATTTCGGAGAACACTGGCGAAGGCGGCATGTCGAAGGAACAGCGCAAGGAAGCCAACCAGCTGATCTACCAGTGCCTCGCTGGCCGCCTCGGCTGGAACATCCACGACATGCAGCAGGCCAATGGGCTTGAAATCTACATCAGCCAGGGTGCGAAGCCAGGCCTCGGCGGCCAGCTGATGGCCAAGAAAGTGACGCCGGAAATCGCCCGCATCCGCGGTATTCCGGCCGGCATCGACCTGCGCTCGCCCTCGCGCCACCCGGACGTGCTGGGTGCCGACGACCTTGTCATCAAGGTCGAGGAATTCCGCGAAGCGACAGGCTACCGCGTTCCGGTTTCGGTGAAGCTGGGTGCTGGCCGCGTGCGTGACGACATCAAGATCGCATGGAAGGACGGCTTCGACTTCGTGGAACTCGACGGCATGCAGGGCTCGACGGGCGCTGCTGGCAATGAGGTTCTCGAATTCGTCGGCATCCCGACGCTCTCCGCCATCCAGGAAGCGCGTGACGCGCTCACCGAAGTGGGTGGCCTTGACATGCCCATCGTGCTGATGGGCGGCATCAAGGATGGCATCGATACGGTGAAGGCGCTGGCGCTTGGTGCGCATGCCGTCGCAGTGGGCACGTCCGCCATCATCGCGGGCGGTTGCATCGCCTGCCTGCAGTGCCACGCGGGCACCTGTGTGACGGGTATCGCCACGCAGGATCCCGAGCACGAGAAGCGCTACAACATTCCGGTCGAGGCGCAGAACATCCACCACTATCTGGAATCGGT
>JBIIGF010000090.1:0-6568 GCA_044236665.1 Aestuariivirga sp.
GGCGAACTCGACATCTTCGCACTCACCACGCGCTTTCCCATGACCGCCACGCCCGGCTCGCCGCTGTGCACGGCCGCCAGTGATGATCCATCGCTCGACGGGCTGGAAATCGCCATGAAAGGCGGGCAAGTTGGCGGCGATGATTACTTCACCAGCCTGCGTGATGGCATGGGAACACCCTAGATGTTGAATGACAGCCGCACTGACAAGCTTGCGCGCAACCCCGGTACGCGCCTGAGCCCTGAATGGTTCGAGCAGGTTCAGGTCAACCTGTCGGCCGCCGAGCGCCGCGCCGCAACGCTGCCCGCCCGCCGCTCGGTGAAGAAGGCCTATCAGGCCGCCTGGCTGGTGAAGGCCATCCAGTGCATCGACCTGACCACACTCGCCGGGGATGATACGCCGGGCCGCGTGCAGCGCCTCTGCGCCAAGGCGAAGCGCCCGCTGCGCGATGATCTGGTCACGGCGCTGGGCCTTGCCGATGCGCCGCCCATGGTTGGCGCGGTCTGCGTCTATCCCACCATGGTGCCGCATGCGGTGAAGGCGCTGGACGGCTCGGGCATTCCGGTGGCGTCCGTGGCGACGGGTTTTCCGGCTGGCTTGACGCCGCTCCCGCAGCGCCTCGCCGAAATCCGCTATGCGGTGGAGATGGGGGCGCGGGAAATCGACATCGTCATCCACCGCGCGCAGGTGCTGACGCAGGATTGGGCGGCGCTTTATGACGAGGTCGCCGCCATGCGCGAGGCGTGTGGCGAGGCGCACATGAAGGCCATCCTCGCCACGGGTGATCTCAAGACGCTGCGCAATGTCTATCGTGCCTCCATGGTGGCAATGCAGGCGGGAGCGGATTTCATCAAGACCTCGACCGGCAAGGAAGATGTCAACGCCACGCTGCCTGTCAGCCTCACCATGGTGCGGGCCTTGCGCGACTATGGCGAGATGACCGGCGTCCACATCGGATTCAAGCCTGCAGGCGGCCTCAAGACCGCCAAGGATGCGATGAACTGGATGATCCTCATGAAGGAGGAACTGGGCCGGCGCTGGCTGGAGCCCGATCTCTTCCGCATCGGCGCCTCCTCCATGCTGGGCGACATCGAACGCCAGCTCGAACATCACGTCACCGGCCGCTACGCCGCTGCCACGCACCAGCCGCTCGCCTGAGGAAAGCCTGAAATGCCCAGCGTGAAAGATATTCTCGACAGCATGGATTACGGAACGGCGCCCGAAGGCAACGCCCATGTGCTGGAGTGGCTCAAGGCCCATGAGAAGGGCTTCGGGCACTTCATCAACGGCGCGTTCGTCAAGCCCTCCGACGGCAAGCGTTTCGCTGTCTCGAACCCGGCGACAGGCAAAAGCCTGGCCCGCGTGGCGCAAGGCTCGGCGAAGGATGTGGATGCGGCGGTGAAGGCCGCGCGCAAGGCTTTCGGGCCGTGGTCGAAGCTCTCCGGCCATCAGCGCGCGAGACATCTCTATGCGCTGGCCCGCCTGATCCAGAAGCGCGAGCGCTTCCTTGCGGTTCTCGAAACGATGGACAATGGCAAGCCGATCCGTGAGACGCGCGACATCGACATTCCGCTCGTCGCCCGCCATTTCTATCATCACGCTGGATGGGCGGAACTGATCGGCGATGAATTTCCGGGCCATGGGCCGGTCGGTGTCTGCGGCCAGATCATCCCGTGGAACTTTCCGTTGCTGATGCTGGCGTGGAAGATCGCGCCGGCGCTTGCGGCGGGCAACACAGTGGTTTTGAAGCCTGCTGAGTTCACGCCGCTGACCGCGCTGGCCTTTGCCGAAATCTGCCGCGAAGCCGGCCTGCCGCCAGGCGTTGTCAATATCGTGACCGGCGATGGCGCGACGGGTGCCGCATTGGTGGCGCATGATGGCGTGGACAAGATCGCCTTCACCGGCTCCACCGAGGTGGGCCGCCTGATCCGCACGGCAACGGCAGGTACCGGGAAGAAGCTCTCGCTCGAACTTGGCGGCAAGTCGCCCTTCATCGTGCATGAGGACGCCGACCTTGATGCGGCGGTCGAAGGTGTTGTCGATGCCATCTGGTTCAACCAGGGGCAGGTGTGCTGCGCGGGCTCGCGCCTCCTCGTGCAGGAGGGCATCGCGCCGAAATTCCTCGCCAGGCTCAGGCGCCGCATGGAAACGCTGCGCGTGGGAGACCCGCTCGACAAGTCGATCGACATGGGTGCCATCGTTGATCCCATCCAGGTGAAACGCATTGCCGAGTTGGTAGAGAAGGGCCGGGCCGAGGGCGGGACACTGGTGCAGGCCAGTTGCAGCTTGCCGGAGACGGGCAACTGGTTCGCGCCCTCGCTCTTCACCGGTGTGGAGCCATCTTCCACCGTGATGGAGGTTGAAATCTTCGGCCCCGTCGCCGCCATGATGACCTTCCGCACGCCCGACGAAGCCGTGCAGATCGCCAACCACACGCGCTATGGTCTTGCGGCCAGCGTGTGGTCCGAGAACATCAACACCGCGCTCGATACGGCAGCCCGCGTCAAGGCGGGCGTGGTGTGGATCAATTCCACCAATCTCTTTGACGCCGCCGCAGGCTTCGGCGGCTACCGCGAATCAGGCTTCGGGCGTGAAGGTGGGCGCGAGGGCATGCTTGAATATCTGGTGCCCAAGTGGGAGGCGGCCTTGAAGCCGTCCGCTGACACAACGCCCCTGCGGGTCAGCGCCCTTCCGGCTGAGAGTGCTGAACCATCCATGATCGACCGTACGGCCAAGCTCTATATCGGCGGCAAGCAGGCCAGGCCCGATGGCGGGCAGAGCTATTCCGTATACGGAACAAAAGGCAAATCGATCGGCCAGGCCGGGCTTGGCAGCCGCAAGGACATCCGCAATGCGGTGGAGGCGGCGGCCAAGGCCTCCGGCTGGTCGGGCGCCACGGCGCACAACCGCGCCCAGGTGCTCTACTACATCGCCGAAAATCTCTCGGCGCGCGCTGCGGAGTTCGTCGGGCGCCTGAAGGCCATGGGGCAGGGTGCCAGATCCGCCACGGCCGAGGTTGAGGCCTCGCTGGCGCGTATCTTCTGGTATGCGGCACAAGCCGACAAGTTCGATGGCCGCGTGCACGCCACCAAGTCCCGCCATGTGACGCTGGCGATGAACGAGCCGTTCGGCGTCATGGGCATCCTGTGCCCTGATGAGATGCCGCTGCTCGGTTTCGTGTCGCTCGTCATGCCGGCCCTCGCCATGGGCAACCGCGTCATCGCAGTGCCCTCGCCCGCGCAGCCGCTGGCGGCCACCGATCTCTATCAGGTCTTCGATACCTCGGACATACCGGGTGGCGCCGTCAACATCGTCACGGGCGATCGTGACGAGTTGGCGAAGACACTGGGCGAACATGACGAGGTGGCGGCGCTGTGGTACTTCGGCCCGCGCCGGGGCTCGGCCATGGCCGAGGCGGCGAGCGCTGGCAACCTCAAGTCCACATGGGTGTCGAACGGCAAGTCCCGCGACTGGCTCTCGGTGGAACAGGGGCAGGGCACTGATTTTCTCCGCCGTGCCGTTCAGGTGAAGAACATCTGGGTCCCTTACGGCGTGTGACGGGATGGCCCTGGCCAGCCTTGACAGGCGCTTGCCGCGGCCAGCATAAATCGGGCGTCCTGACCGGTTGACAGGGGGCCGCGCGGGCCTTGCTGGCGGAGGGGCCCCGGCGGACGGCGGGATACCGAGAAGCCGCTCCACTTGTGCCGGTTTATCGTCTAAGTTTGTATTGATATCTATTCACGGCAGAGCATTGGACATGAACATGGCTGAACCGGCGGCATCCCAACCCCTTGAACCGCCACGCGTGTATCTCGTGCACATGGTGGTCTTCACCATCCTGATAGGTATTCTCACCGTTGTGATCCTGCCGGGTCTGACCAAGGCCTTCATGGCCAGCCCGATGCTCAACAGCGTCATTTTGCTGACCCTTCTGCTGGGCATGTTCCACTCCTACCGCATGGTGGTGCGCCTGTTTCGCGAGGCCAATTGGGTGAACCTCTTCCGCGAGGGCGGACAAGAGGAACTGGCAAAGCCTCCGCAGCTTCTGGCGCCGATGGCCAACCTTCTCCGGAACCGGCAGGACAAGACGCTGTCGCCGGTCATCCTGCGCTCGCTGCTCGATTCGCTGGCGTCCCGACTTGATGAATCGCGTGACCTGTCGCGCTATCTGGTCGGGCTCCTGATTTTCCTCGGCCTGCTCGGCACGTTCTGGGGCCTGCTCGAAACCGTACAGTCGATCGGCGGCGCAATCGAGGGGCTTGATGTCACCTCGGCCCAGTCGGCAACGCTGTTCGACCAGTTGAAGCAGGGGCTTCAGGCGCCGCTCAAGGGCATGGGCCTGTCGTTCTCCTCCTCGCTGCTGGGGCTTGCCGGCTCGTTGATCCTCGGCTTCCTCGACCTCAAGGCGGCGCAGGCGCAGAACCGCTTCTACCTTGACCTCGAAGACTGGCTGTCGAGCATCACCGATGTGGCGGGTGGAACGGTCCAGCAGGTGCAGGCGGCGCAGACGCAGCAGTCCGGTTCGATCGCGCCGCACCTCCTCCGGGCCGACCTCCTGTCGCTGCAGCGCGCGGTGGAAAAGCTGAACCAGACGCTCGAGGAGCAGCGGCCGGTGGCCGCGGGCGGCGGTGCGTCGACCGGCGCCATTGAACAACTGGCGGATGCGGTGGCGGGGCTTGTCTCGCAGATGCGCGAGGAACAGAAGATCGTGCGCCAGTGGGCGCAAGGCCAGCAGACCCAGCAGAACGAGATCCAGCGGCTGCTCATCCGCGCCACGGGGCCGATGGGGCGTTCCGCCGGCCGCGGCCGCCCTGAAGACGAGCGTCCCTGATGGCCGGCCTGTCGCGGCGGCGCGGGCGCGGCTCGGAGGAAGCCTATTGGCCGGGCTTCGTCGATGCGATGGCGCAGCTTCTCCTCGTCATCACCTTCCTGCTTTCGGTGTTCATGGTGGCTCAGTTTCTGCTGGCGCGGCAGATTTCAGGCCAGGATTCCGCCCTTGGTCAGCTGCGCGCCCAGATCGCCGAACTGACCCAGCTTCTGGCGCTCGAAAAGGCGGCCAAGCAGGATGTCGAAGCCTCCCTCAGCGGCTTGCAGGATGATCTGGCCGCCGAGAAATCACGCAATGCCGGGCTTGCGGCCCTGCTCGAAAGTGCGGGCGAGAAAGGCAATTCAGCCAGCGTGACGATCACCGGTCTGCAGACTTCGCTCGACAAGGAAAAGGCCATTTCCTCCGAGGCGCTGGCCAAGGTCGAGTTGCTGAACCAGCAGATCGCAGCCATGCGCCGTCAGTTGCAGACGCTGAACGGCCTGCTCTCCGATGCCGAAGCCAAGAACCGTGCGTCTGAAGCCCAGATCGCCGATCTCGGCAAGCGCCTCAACTCGGCGCTCGCCCAGCGCGTGCAGGAACTGACGCGCTACCGCTCCGAGTTCTTTGGCCGCCTGCGCCAGATCCTGTCGCAGCGCTCCGACA
This sequence comes from Aestuariivirga sp., assembly GCA_044236665.1. Lineage (GTDB taxonomy): Bacteria > Pseudomonadota > Alphaproteobacteria > Rhizobiales > Aestuariivirgaceae > Aestuariivirga. Next base: position 5,471 of record JBIIGF010000090.1, read on the forward strand.
TTCTGGTGGTGGGCGACCGTTTCGTGTTCCAGGCGGAGGTGCTGTTCCCCAAGGGGCAGGCGGCGCTCAATGCCGAGGGCCAGGCGGAAATGCTGAAGCTCGCCGATGCCTTGAAGCAGCTCGAAAAGGAAATCCCGCCCGACATCGCCTGGGTGCTGCGCGTCGATGGCCATACCGATGCCGACCCGATCCAGTCGCCGCAGTTCAAGTCGAACTGGGAACTCTCGGCGGCGCGCGCCATCGCGGTGGTCAATTTCCTGATCGCCAATGGCGTCGCACCGCAACACCTCGTGGCGGCAGGCTTCGGCGAATATCAGGCCATCGATCCTGGCTCCACCGAGGAAGCCAAGTCACGCAACCGCCGCATCGAGCTGAAACTCACCGAACGGTGAGGGGTGCCGAGAGCCGTATGGTGCCTGACGGAGCTGCATTTGCCTGGGCTCCTCTCCGTCATTCCGGCAAAGGCCGGAAACCAGCTTTCTTTCCAGCTTGTCAGGCTTGCAGCTAGAGCATTATGTGTTTTGACGTACCCGCCTCGTTCCCACTCCCCCTTGTGGGGAGGGCCGGGGTGGGGGTCTGATGATGTCTGACCGATGAACTCACACGGCCATAAGGCCACAGGGTGGAGCGACCCCCACCCTTGATCCCTCCCCACAAGGGGGAGGGAAACTCGAGCGTAGGTCAATCAAACATCATTTTGCTCTAGATCCCGTCCCACGCCGGGGTGACGGAACACGGAGAATGCATCTGCTCATCCGCCCTGCGCGGTGAACTGCAGCTTGGCAAGGCGCGCATAGAGTGGGCTGGTGTTGATCAACTCCGCATGTTTGCCCTCTGCCACCAGTTGCCCGCCGTCGAGCACCAGGATGCGGTCGGCGTTGCGCACCGTGGCGAGGCGGTGGGCGATGACCAATGTCGTGCGGTTCGCGGTCAGCTGTTCGATGGCCTGCTGGATGAAGGCTTCGCTTTCGGCATCGAGCGCGCTGGTGGCTTCGTCAAGCAGCAGGATCGGTGCGTTGCGGAGAATGGCGCGCGCAATGGCAATGCGCTGGCGCTGGCCGCCAGAGAGGGTGACGCCGCGTTCACCCACCTGCGTGT
>JBIIGF010000091.1:0-6567 GCA_044236665.1 Aestuariivirga sp.
CTGTATCAGCGCCTGCAGCCGCTGTCCCTGACTGCGGCAGTGCCAGGGTCGTGAGGAAACACGCCGCGAGCATCAGGCTCGAGCCTGCAAGGCAGGCAGTGAGGCCACCCCACTGATAGAGGAGGCCAGACAGCAGAGTGCCGGTGAACCGGCCTGCGGCGTTGGCGGCGTAGTAGAAGCCGACATCTTCCGCCGCCTTCTCCGAACCCGCATAGGCGAGGATCAGGTAGGAGTGGAGCGAGGAGTTGATCGCAAAGGCCGCCCCGAAGACGGCGAGCCCCGCAACGAGGATGACATCCGGGCGTACCGGCAGATTCATCGCAAGGCCCACAACGATCAGGGCGGGGACAAGCGCCAGCAGTGCACTCCACACCCTCGCGGCGGGCACCTCGCGCGACAGGCCATCCGTGCTGCGGCGGATCAGCGCCGGGGCAGCGGCCTGCACGGCTCCATAGAAGATCGTCCAGGCCGCCATGAATGTGCCGACCATGGTGAAGGTCCAGCCATTGGCGTAGAGGAACACCGGAACGCCGACGACGAACCAGACGTCGCGCGCGCCGAACAGGAAGATGCGGGCCGCCGCCAGCAGATTGACCGCGGAGGACTTGCCGAACAACTCACGCGCCGAGGAACTCGCCTTGCTCTTGCCCATCATCGGCGGCAGAGCCGTCAGAACGCCCACAAGGATGAGGGCCAATGTCGCCGCCATGATCCACAGCGACAGGCGGAAGCCGAGGACCTGCAGCAGAAGGCCGCCGAGGAAAAAGCCGAGGCCCTTCATCGCATTCTTGGAACCGGTGAACCACGCCACCCACTTGAACAGGCGGCTCCCGGCGTTTTCCGCCCTCGCATCTTTTTCGGCGACCTTGATAGCGGATTTGGAGGCGGTCTTTGTCAGGTCCTTCGCAATTCCGCAGATACCCTGTGCCGCGACGACCCAGGCGACCGAGACAGCTGCCGCCCAGTCCGGCGAAAGAGCGGAGAGCACGAGGAAGCCGATTATCTGCGTGATGAGGCCCACCGTCAGCATGCGGGTGATGCCGAAACGGGTGGCGAGCCACCCGCCAATGAAGTTCGCCGCGATCCCCGCTGCTTCATAGAGCAGGAAGAGGAAAGACAGTACGAAGGGCGAATAGCCCAGCTGGAAGAAATGCAGCAGCACCAGCATGCGCAGCGCGCCGTCGGTGAGGGTGAAGCCCCAGTAGGCGGCTGTGACGATGGTATAGTTGCGCGCGCCCTGAGCCATCATATCCCGGCCTCGCGCATGTGACAGGCAAGGTCCACCATGCGGCAGGCATAGCCCATCTCGTTATCATACCATGCATAGACCTTGAGCAGCGTGCCGTCGGTGACGAGCGTCGAAAGTCCGTCGACGATGGCGGAGCGCGTGTCGCGCGCGTAGTCGATGGAAACGAGGGGGCGGGGTTCAAAGCCGAGGATGCCGGCGAGGCTGCCAGCGGCTGCGTCTGCGAACAGCGCATTGACCTCTTCCTTCGTGGTCTCGCGCCCGAGTTCGAACACGCAGTCTGTGAGCGAGGCGTTGAGCACCGGGGCGCGTACTGCATGGCCGTCAAGCTTGCCCTTGAGGTCAGGGTAGATCAGTGCAATGGCCGTGGCACTTCCTGTTGTCGTCGGCTGGAGCGACAGCATGGCTGACCGCGCACGCCGCAGGTCCTTGTGAGGTGCGTCGGTCACCACATTGGTGTTGGTGGGGTCATGGATCGTGGTGATCTGGCCGTGCCGGATGCCCAGGCTTTCATGGATGACCTTCACCACGGGTGCAAGGCAGTTGGTGGTGCAGGAAGCGGCGGTCACGACCGGATGGCGTGCCGGATCATAGAGATGATGGTTCACGCCAACGACGACGTTCAGCACATCAGGCTCCTTGACGGGTGCTGCGACGATCACGCGCTTTGCCCCGCGCTTGAGATGCCCATCAAGCGTCGCATGCGTGAGGAATCTGCCAGTGCATTCGAGTACCACGTCGACACCAAGTTCACCCCACGGGATGTCCACAGCCGAGGGCAGGGCGGAGAAGCCGATGTCCTGCTCGCCGATACGGATCGCCCTCTCGCCGTCGGCGGAGAATGACGTGCGCCAGCGGCCCTGTACGGAGTCGAACTCGAGGAGATGCGCCGTTGCCGCGGCGCCCCCCTTGATCTCGTTCACATGCACGATCTCGAGGCGGTTGTTCCGCCGCGGATCGTCTTCGCCGCGCTCCGCCCCGCCCATTGCAGCCCTGAGGGCCAGGCGGCCGATGCGGCCCATGCCGTTGATTCCGACACGCATGAGAGGGCCTCCTTCGCCGTTCCGTTGTCAAGTCAGCGCGTGCTCAGCCGGCGCGCCGGATGATGCCTTCGAGTTTCGTGGCCTTCGCCACGGTGTTCGAAATCGTGCCGTATTTGCGGACATTGGTGTGGAGCAACTCCAGCCGCCGGTCGTCCTCGTCCGTGTCCACGATGATCTCGTAGCCGATCGCCACGATCATGGGCGGCGCGTCCTGCCGGATTCCGTGGAGCCTCACTTCGGCACCTGTAAAGCTGAAGTGGATCATCGGCGCAACGCGCTCGATCCCTTTGATCATGCAGGCGGCGATGGATGCGAGGAACAGCTCTGCGGGATTGAAGGCATCGGGGCGGCCCTGGATATCCGTATCGAGGGTGAGGCTTGCCTGCTTTGTGGCGGCCTCACTGCCATGGGCATCGATCCGGCGGGCGGACACGCGGTATTCAAGCATGGGTCTTCAGTCCTTTCTCGTACCAGCCCTTCGAGCCGTTCACGATTCTGACCAGGGACAGCATCACCGGCACTTCGATCAGGACGCCGACGACGGTGGCGAGTGCTGCACCCGAGTTGAGGCCGAACAGGCTGATTGCCGCGGCAACCGCGAGCTCGAAGAAATTGCTGGCCCCGATGAGCGCCGAGGGTGAACCGATGCAGTGCGCTTCGCCCGCGTAGCGGTTCCACACATAGCCGATGGCGAAGATGGCGTAGGTCTGGATGGCAATGGGCACGGCAAGCAGCGCGATGACGAGGGGCTGCGCGAGGATCTGCTCGCCCTGGAAGGCGAAGAGCAGGACGAGCGTTGCGAGCAGCGCCAGGAGTGATACGGGTCCCACCGCCTTGAGAAAGCCGTCCAGGCGGCCCGAGGCAACGAGCGTTCGGCGGATCACCTGCGAGATGATGACGGGCACGACGATATAGAGAACGACTGAGAGCAGCAGCGTATCCCACGGCACGGTAATGGCCGAAAGGCCCAGCAGCAGCGCCACGATGGGTGCGAAGGCCACCACCATCACCGCGTCATTGAGGGCAACCTGGCTCAGGGTGAAATGGGGTTCGCCCTTCGTGAGGTTGCTCCACACGAAGACCATGGCGGTGCAGGGCGCCGCGCCCAGCAGGATGAGGCCAGCGATGTAGCTCTCGATCTCGGTCTCTGGCAGCAATGGGCGGAACAGCCAGCCGATGAACAGCCAGCCGAGCATGGCCATGGTGAAGGGCTTGATCGCCCAGTTGACAGCGAGGGTGATGCCGATGCCGCGCCAGTGTTTCGCAACCTGGCCCAGCGCGCCAAAGTCGATCTTCACCAGCATCGGAATGATCATCAGCCAGATCAGCACGGCGACGGGCAGGTTCACCTTCGCCACTTCCATGGCACTGATGGCGGCGAAAGCGCCGGGCATCATCTGGCCCAGCAGGATGCCGGCGATGATGCACAGGAACACCCAGACGGTGAGGTAACGTTCAAAAAGGGTCATTCGCGGTGTCCGGTGATGGTTAGAGCCTGCCGATCGCGTCGATCTTGTTCTTCAGGCTCAACCTGTCGAGGGAGGCAATGGGAAGGCTGATGAAGGCCGTGATACGGTTGTTCAGCATGCGGTAGGCATCGGCGAAGGCGAGGCGCTTCTCTGCCTCTGTCCCGTCAGCTCTGGCAGGATCGGGGATGCCCCAATGGGCTGACATCGGCTGTCCAGGCCAGGCGGGACAGGCTTCGCTTGCGGCCTCGTCACAGACCGTGAAGACGAAATCCAGCTCCGGGGCGCTGGCCATGGCGAACTCATCCCAGCTCTTGCAGCGGAGGCCGGCCGCCGGGTAGTCCAGCTTTTCCAGCAGTTCCAGCGCATAGGGGTGCACTGCGCCGCGCGGATGGCTGCCGGCACTGAAGGCTCTGAACCTTCCCTGCCCGGCGCGATTGAGAATGGCCTCACCGAAGATCGACCGGGCGGAATTGCCGGTACACAGGAAGAGAACGTTATAGATGTGGTCAGCCACAACAGGCTCCTGATGTTGAACACGATTTCGAGATGTCCGCGATCAGGGGTGCGCAGAGCTCCGGCTGGCCGTTGCAGCAGTCCTTGAGGAGAAACAGCACCAGCCGGCGCACGGCGTCCAGCTCCACCCTGTAGATCATGCTGCGGCTGTGCCGCTCGACCGAGATGAGGCCGGCGCGCGCCAGGATCGCCAGATGCGTGGACATGGTGTTGTGGGGCACGTTCAGCCTGCGGGCGATCTCACCGGCAGGCAGGCCGTCCGGCTCCTGTTTCACGAGCAGCCGGAATGCCTCAAGCCGCGTCGGCTGGGCAAGGGCGGAGAAGGCATCAATCGCAAGCTCTTGTTTCATATGTCGGGAGTTATCGACGTAATTTATGACAGACAGATGACTGCCGCAATCCCGCCGAAGCGTTTTGCCTGATCCGGCACCTGTACCGAAACCGGCGGGGCACCATATCGCCGGGACGGTGATCCAAGGTGAGAACTCTGCCACCCGGTTTGCCGGCAGCAATGACTCTTCGCGGCGTGCCGGCCCCCGGATTGGGAAATGCGTTACGGCGTGGCGATTGTCACAATAGCTTTAAACGACTCGGGCCTAAGGGGGCAAACGACCCGAGAACCACCATATGCTCAGCATTCCTTCGCCGCCGCCCCGACATTACCGGGCAATCTTCATTTCCGACATCCACCTCGGTACCAGGCGGGCGAAGACCGAGGCACTGCTTGATTTCCTCCGGACGACGGAGTCCGATCAGCTCTATATCGTGGGTGATTTCATCGACAATTGGTCCCTCCGCAAGGCGTGGTATTGGGACCAGTTCCACAATGACGTGATTCAGAAGCTGCTGCGCAAGGCACGCAAGGGCACCAAGCTCATCTATGTGCCAGGTAACCACGACGAGAATTTCCGTAACTTTGCCAATCTGCGCTTTGGCCGCGTGGCGGTGCTGGAGGAGACCGTCCACATCGCCGCCAGCGGCAAGCGCTATCTCGTCCTGCATGGTGACAAGTTCGATGGCGTGGTACGCTTCGCGCCCTGGCTCGCGAAGCTTGGTGACACGGCCTATGAGGTGTCGATGGATTTCAACGCGGTGCTCAACCGCGTGCGCCGCATGTTCCGCCTGCCGTACTGGTCGCTCTCGGCCTATCTCAAGAACCGCGTCAAGAGAGCGGTCGAATTCATCTCGCATTTCGAGGATGCAGTGGTGCGCGAAGCCCGGAGCCGCGACTGCCAGGGCGTGATCTGCGGCCATATCCACACGCCCGATGACCGCGACATCGACGGTATCCACTATCTGAATGACGGAGACTGGGTGGAGAGCTGCACGGCCCTCGTCGAACATCTGGATGGCCGCTTCGAAGTTCTCCACTGGCATGCCACGTCCCCTGAAGCCCTAACGGAACACAGCTATGCGCATCCTGATCGTGACGGACGCCTGGTCGCCGCAGGTTAACGGCGTCGTTCGCACCCTCAATGCCGTCATCTCGGAACTCAGGGCCAAGGGCCATGATGTCCGTACCATCAATCCCGAAGGGCGGCCTTCGAGGCCCTTTCCGTTCTACCGGGAGATCACCCTCACGAGCGTGCGGGTGGCCGATCTGCAGAATGAGATTGCCGCCATGGCGCCCGATGCCATTCACATCGCAACGGAAGGGCCGCTCGGCTGGGCCGCGCGGCGGGTCTGCCTGCGCAATGGGTTGCGCTTTACGACAGGCTTCCACACCCGCTTTGCCGAATATGCCGCAGCCCGTATTCCGCTGCCCGGTGTTCTGGGCCTCGGCTGGCAGGTGCTGAAGCATTTCCATCGCCCCAGCCAGGCGGTGATGGTCCCCACCAAGTCCATCGGCGCCGAGCTCGACCGGCGCAACTTCACCAATGTGAAAGTGTGGACGCGCGGCGTGGATCGCAGCCTGTTCAAGCCTTATGAGCGCTCCCATCTGGCGCTTCCGCGCCCCATTGTGCTCTATGCGGGCCGCCTTGCGGTGGAGAAGGGCATCGACGATTTCATCGCCCTGAAAGTAGAGGGCAGCAAGGTTCTGGTCGGCGACGGGCCGGAGCGTGAACGCTTGCAGCGCCTCGCGCCGGAAGCACATTTTCTCGGCTTCCGTCACGGCGAGGATTATGCCCGCACGCTCGCCTCGGCCGATGTCATGGTGTTTCCGAGTCTTACCGACACGTTCGGCCTCGTGATGCTGGAAGCGATGGCCTGTGGAACGCCGGTTGCCGCATATGACGCGCCAAGTCCTCTTGATGTGGTGGAGGATGGCGTGACAGGAGCCATCGCAGACACGCTC
>JBIIGF010000092.1:0-6566 GCA_044236665.1 Aestuariivirga sp.
GGCATGGTGATCGTTGCCGACGGCACCGATGACGCGAAGCGCCGCCTCGAACGCGTGTTGTGGAACGACCCCGGCTCGGGCGTCATGCGCCACGCCGATGCCGGCTACGACATCGCGGTGGACTGTGCCAAAGAACAGGGGCTGAAGCTGCCCGGCATCACGATGTAAGGTGTCCTCTCCCGCTGCGATGGGAGAGGCTACCCGGTCACCCGAATCAAGCGGCCCTTGGGGGCTGCTTCATCCGTCAGAATGTAGAGATAACCATCCGGGCCTTGCCGCACGTCGCGGATGCGAGCCATGCCATCAAAGAGGCGCTGCTCCTCGACCACCTTGTCGCCCTCAAGCACCAGCCGGGCGACATGGCGTTTCGCCAAGGCGCCGACGAACAGGTTGCCCTTCCACTGCGGATATCTATCGCCCGTGTAGAACACCATGCCGGATGGGGCGATGGACGGGTCCCAGTAGTGGACGGGCGGCTCGATCCCCGCCCTCTCCGTCACCCCCTCGCCGATGGGCGCACCCGAATACTCACGCCCATAGGTGACATCGGGCCAGCCATAATTCTTTCCGCCCAGCGGATGATTGAGTTCGTCGCCGCCGCGCGTTCCATGATCCACCGTCCAGAGCTGGCCGGTGTCCGGATGGATCGTCGCACCTTGCAGATTGCGGTGACCGATCGACCAGATTTCAGGCAGCCAGCCCGGCGGTTTCGGATTATCGGCGGGAACACCGCCATCCTCGGTGATGCGCAGGATCTTGCCGATGTGATTATCCGTCTGCTGCACCAGTTCGCGGAGATCCTGCCGGTCGCCGGTGGTCACGAACAGTGCGCCCGTTCGGTCAAAGGCCAGGCGGGAACCGAAATGGCCTCCGCCCTCAAAGGCAGGCTGCTGGCGGAAGATGACCTCGACATCGGCGAGGCTGCGCAGATCTTCCGACAGCCTGCCGCGCATCACGCTGGTGGAACTGGCCCCGCCCTCCCGCGGTTCCGCGAAGGAGAGAAACACCAGCCGCGTCTCATCGAACCGGGGGTGGAGTGCGATGTCGAGAAGCCCGCCCTGATCCTCCGCCGCGATCTCCGGCAGGCCCGCAATCGGATCGGACAGCTTGCCATCAGCGCCAATGGTGCGCAGCGCCCCGGAGCGTTCGGTCACGAGGATGCCGCCCTCCGGCAGGAAGGCGAAGGACCACGGCCGGTCGAGGCCCTCCGCCACGGTTTCGATCATGGCTGTTTCGGCGGCCGCCACCGCCGCCGGTAGGCGGGCGAGCGGAACGGCGAGAAGGCTTGCGAGAACGGCACGGCGATGGATCATGTGTCACCCGCGTTGAAGACTGGCATGCTCTCCTACGCCGCGGGCGAAATCATGGATTTCATGAGGCGAGAGCCGACAGCCCCGCTCTCAGATATGTGATCTCATCCTCATTCACGCCATGGAAGGCGCCGGGATAGATGCGCTCCGTAACGTCAGCGCCCATGCGGGTGAACACCGCCGTGGTTTCCTTCACGCGCGCCAGCGGAATGTGCGGGTCATGGTCGGCACAGCCGAGGAAGACACGCGTACCGGCCAGAGAGCCCGCATAGTCACGCGGCGCGCCAACAGGGCCAATGGCCCCGCCGCTCAGCACGCCGAGGAAGCCATAGGGGGCCGGGTTGCGCAGCACGGTCTCACTGGCAAGGCAGGCGCCCTGGCTGAAGCCCACAATGGCCATCCGACGGGCTTCGACCCCAGCACCTGCGATATCCCCCAGAATGCCACCGATGCGGGCCAGCGCCTTCGACAGGAAGGGTTCATTCGCGGCCGTGGGTGCCATGAAGCTCTGGGGATACCAGGTATAGCCCTCGGCCTGCGGCGCGAGGTAACAGAGATCCGGCACGGCAATCGCTTCGCCAAGCGGCAGGATGCTCTCGGCCGTGGCGCCACGGCCGTGGATGAGAAGCACCACCGCGCTGGCCTTCGCCGGCGGAGCACCTGCCTGGCGCAACTGGTGCCTTGCGATCAGATCTTCGAGCGCACTCATGCGAGATGCCTTCCAATGTCATGCAGCGCCTTCTGGGTGGCGATGCTGAACTGCGTGTTGAGGAAGTCAGGCCAGCTTGAAAGCTTGACCGCCACCATGTTGTAGTCCCAGTTCACATAGATCATCTGGCCGAACACACCGCGGGCGTAGAGCGCGCGGGACTGCGGGTCCTCGATCCACCACTGGTTCCGGTAGGCGCCTTCCGGCAGCGATTGCGTATAGGGCTCGCCGAACATTGCGTGATTGCCGCTGCGCGTCGCCTCCACCCAGGTGGCGGGCACAACGCCGCCGCCACCCTCGAGATAGAGCAGGCCAAGCCGCGCATAGTCCCGGAGGCAGGCGTTGAAGCCGCCATCGGCCAGGGCGCTTCCCACCGCATCCACGGTGAAGCAGGCGCTCTGCTCGGCACCCATCGGCGCCCAGAGTGCCTCTGAAATGATCTGCGGCAGGCGCTTGCCCGTGACGCGCTCCATGCAGAAGCCAAGCACCTCCGTCTCGATGGAGCGATAGGAGAACCGCGCGCCGTGGCGGCTCTCGAGCTTCTCCAGCCCCAGCACCTGCTCAAAAACGTGGCGCGGCCAGCGGAAGCCGGGATCAGAGCCCGGCGGAACGGGCTTCCAGCCCGAGGACACATCAAGCTGGCCGATGTCGGAATAGGGATCGGTATAGGTTTCATCGAAGGTGACGCCACTTGCCATGTCGAGCACATGCTGCAGCAGCGCACCGCGATAGGCCGTGTCGTTCAGCTCGGGAATGTAATGGGTGACTGGCGCATGAACATCGAGCAGGCCCTTGCCCACCAGCACGCCGAGCGCCGCCGCAGTGACGGATTTCGCCACCGACTGCGAAAGATGCAGGCTACGTGGATCCATGCCGTTGAAGTAACGCTCATAGATGACAGCACCATTGCGGATGACGATGAAGCCATCGGTGTAGGTTTCGTCAAGCAAGGCGGCAAGCGTGGCGGGCTCGCCCGTCACCGAGGGAACGGCGAGGCCGTCGAGATCCTGTTCGGCGCGGGGCAACTGCCGCACCGGGCCATCGCCGCGCCAGACTTCCGCCGTCGGCAGGATCTGCCGGATGTTCTGGAAGCTCCAGCGGTTCCAGGGGCTCCGGTCCCAGTCCATCCGGGGCGGCACCAGCTTCGGCGGCGCGCCCTGCATGATGGGCGGGCGGGGATCTGAATTCCGGTAGGAGGACATGGGCGCTCCGTCACAAAGCAAAGCCCCGGCGGTTTCCCGCCGGGGCCGATTACGGCGGGGCTGATTACTTCAGCACTTCGGTCCAGATCTTGGAGTAGAGCTCCGTCACCTCCGGCGCGCAGGGCTTCAGGAACTCGCCCGCGGCTTCGAACTCCTTGGGGACCACGAGTTCGGGCGCGTCCTTCATGTCGGCCGGCATGAACTGCTCGGAGCCCTTGATGCCGTTGGCATAGCGGGCGAAGTCCGAGATCATGGCGGCGTTCTGCGGATCCATGACGAAGTTCAGGAAGAGCTTGGCGTTATCCACGTTCTTCGCATCCTTCAGGATGGCGGCGCTGTCCATGAAGTAGGGGAAGCCCTCCTTCGGATAGCCGAACTTCACATCCGGGTTCTGGGCGCGGGCGCGCATGGCGGCACCGTTCCAATAGAAGGAGGCGCCGAAATCACGGCTGGCAAACTTCTCGATCACGCCATAGTCCATGGCGATCCACTTCGGCTTCGCCTCGACGAGCTTGTCGCGCACCTTCTTGAGCACGTCCTTGTCGGTGGTGCACCACTGGCCACCCATGTAGCGGATGGTGGCGTACATGACGTCGTTCATTTCCGGCGCCACGTTGACCTTGCCGACAAGCTCGGCCGGCGGATCGAGGAAGATCGCCGAGGTGTTGATGTCACCCTTGTAGAGCGAGGTGTCGACGATGATGCCGGTGAGGCCCCACTGCCACGGAACCGAGAACTTGCGGCCCGGATCCCAGTCGACATTGACCCAGCGCTCGTCCACGTTCTTGAAGTTCTCCATCTGGTCGGGGCGCGACTCGAGGAGCAGGCCCTCATTGATCCAGATCGGCATGTAGTTGGCGGAAGGCACCACGATGTCGAAGCCGTGGCCGCCAGCGCGCACCTTGGCGAGCGCGGTGTCGTTCGAGTCATAGTCGGTGACGGTCACCTTGACCTTGTACTGTTCCTCGAACTTCTTGATCATCTCGGGCGATGTGTAGTTGCCCCAGTTGAAGATGTTGAGTTCGCCCTCGGCGTGGGCTGCGCCCGCGCCGGCCAGCATGGCGATGCCTGCGATGGCCGCTGTTAGTTTGCCTTTCATGGTCTTCTCCCTGTTGACGTTCTTGACATGTCACGCCTTCTTCCTGCTCATGAAGAAGAACAGCGTGACGATCAGCACCGATATCGCCAGAAACAAGGTCGATATGGCGTTCATTTCCGGTGTGATGACGCGCCGGAGTTGTCCGAGCATGTAGGTTGGAAGCGTATCCTGGCCGCCGGATTTCACGAATTCGGTGATGACCACATCATCGAGCGAGATCACAAAGGCCAGCATGAAGCCTGCGAGAATGCCGGGCCAGAGCAGCGGCAGCGTCACGCGGCGGAAGGCATTCCACGGCGTGGCGTAGAGATCGGCGGCGGCGCGCTCCAGCGTCAGGTCCATGTTTTCGAGGCGCGCGCGGATCGGAAGGTAGGCGAAGGGAATGCAGAAGGCCGTGTGCGCCACGATCAGATAGCCGATACCCGAGTAACCCGTCAGCACCTTGATGCGCGAGAAGATGATGAGCAGCGCCACGGCCGTGACGATTTCCGGCACCATGAGCGGCTGGTTGATGAAGGCATATTTGAACGTCATGCCGCGATAGGGCGCGGTGCGCGTGGTGGCAAGTGCCGCCATGGTGGCGGCAACCGTGGCGATGGTCGCGGCGAACACCGCGATGATCAGCGAACGCATGGCGGCCTCCTGCACCGCGCTGTTGTTCCAGGCGGCCACAAACCATTTGAGCGACAGCCCCTCCCACACGGCCAGCGATGGGCCGGCATTGAAGGCGAAGACGACGAGCGTGACGATCGGCAGATAGAGCAGGAAGAAGCAGATCATCGCGATGGTGGCGAAGCCCCACTGGCGCTTGACGTCAAAGTGGCTAGCCATGGCGCACCCCCGATTTCGAGGCAGCGCGGACATAGAACAGCAGTGCCACCATGACGATCGCCATGAGGGTGATGGAAATGGCAGCGCCGAGCGGCCAATTGCGGCCCTGGCCGAACTGCAGTTCGATCAGGTTGCCCAGCATCATGTTCTTGCCGCCGCCCAGCACGCGCGGCGTGACATAGGCACCGAGTGAGGGAATGAACACAAGGATGGAGCCGGCCACGATGCCCGGCTTCACCAGCGGGATGATGATGCGCCACAGCACCTTGAGGCGCGTGGCGTAGAGATCATAACCGGCTTCGACAAGGCGGAAGTCGAGGCGGTCCATCGAAGCATAGAGCGGAAGCACCATGAGCGGCAGATAGACATAGGCCATGCCGAACAGGATGCCCATGTCGGTGTAGATCATCTGGATCGGCCGGTCGATCACCCCGAGCCACAACAGGATGGAGTTGATGACACCTTCATTGCGGATCACCTCCTGCATCGCATAGGTACGGATCAGCAGGTTGGTCCAGAACGGGATGGTGATGAGGAACAGCCAGATCTCGCGCGAGCGCTCGGGCCGCGTGGCAATGAAATAGGCCGTGGGGAAGCCGAGCACCAGGGTGATCAGCGTGGTGGCAAGTGACAGCTTCACCGACCGCCAGAAGATCGCCACATGGGCATCGTTCACCGTCAGCGTGTCATCGAAGATATCGCGCTGCAAGAACACATTGAACCAGCCCTCGGTGGAGAACTGCCAGAGCTTCACATCGCCATAGTCCCCCTTCGCCATGAAGGAGTAGAGCAGCATGACGAACAGGGGCCCGACCGCAGCGAAGAATATGATGAGCAGCGCCGGGGTGGAGAGCAGCCAGCGGCCGCGGACATCGCGCCGTTCGGCAGCCTCGGCGATCTGGCGCGCACTGCTCATTGGCCTAGTCCCTCAAGACCTGCGCGGCGTGCTCTTCGAGCAGCACGCCTACGGCATCACCCGGGGCGAAGCCCTTCGCGCCGCTGCGCGAATTCTGCTGGCGGACGATGAAGGGCGTGCCGCCATCCAGCATCACGTGGAAATGGGTGTCGGTTCCGAAATAGACGACATTCTCCAGCCTGCCGCGCAGGTCGGCCCTGTCACCGGCCGTGACGAGGTCGGCATGTTCTGGCCGCACGACCACAGTGACCCGGCCCGAGGGATTCAGGCCATCTGGCAGCCCGGCACTGATCGTGGCACCGCCCGGCAGGCTCACCGCCGCCGCGCCGCCGTTCGTTCCCGTCACGTCGCCCTCGAGGAAATTGGTCTCACCGATGAAGTTGGCGACGAAGCGATCCGATGGGCGGTCATAGATGTCGCGCGGCGAACCGACCTGCAGGATCTTGCCCTTGCTCATCACCGCGATGCGGTCTGACATGGTCAGGGCTTCTTCCTGGTC
>JBIIGF010000093.1:0-6555 GCA_044236665.1 Aestuariivirga sp.
TCATCGCCGTGGCCGACCCGGTGAAGGAGACGACGCCCGCCGCCATCGCGGCGCTGCGTGGGCTCGGCCTCCGGGTCGTGATGATCACGGGCGACAACCGGCGCACGGCGGACGCCATCGGCCGCAGCCTCGGCATTGACGAGATCGTGGCGGAGGTGCTGCCCGAGGGCAAGGTGGAAGCGATCCGCCAGCTCAAGGCGGGCGGCCGCCGCGTTGCCTTCGTGGGTGATGGCATCAACGATGCGCCCGCGCTGGCTGAAGCCGACACGGGCATCGCCATCGGCACCGGAACCGACATCGCCATCGAAAGCGCCGATGTGGTTCTGATGTCGGGCGATCTCATGGGGGTTGCCACTGCGATCAGCCTGTCGCAGGCGACGATCCGCAACATCAAGCAGAACCTGTTCTGGGCATTTGCTTACAATGTGCTGCTGCTTCCGGTGGCGGCGGGCGTGCTCTATCCCGTCAACGGCACATTGCTCTCGCCGATGATCGGTGCGGGGGCCATGGCGCTGTCGAGCGTCTTCGTCGTCAGCAATGCCCTGCGCCTCAAGCGGTTCCGGCCCCTGCCGGTGAAGGAGAGTTCGTCATGAATATCGGCGAGGCGGCCGAAGCCTCCGGCGTGTCGGCCAAGATGATCCGCTACTACGAGGAGGTGGGGCTCATCGCCGCTCCGGCCCGCGCGCCATCAGGTTACCGGATCTACACGGAGGCCAGTATTCATGCGCTGCGCTTCATCCGCCGCGCGCGGGACCTCGGCTTCACCGTGCAGCAGATTTCAGAACTGATGCAGTTGTGGCGGGACAGGGCGCGCGCCAGCGCCGATGTGAAGCGCATCGCGCTCGAACATGTCGGCGTTCTCGAAGCCAAGATGCGGGAGATCGCGGACATGGCGGCGGCGCTGAAGCACCTCGCCGAAACCTGCCACGGCGACGCGCGGCCAGATTGCCCCATCATCGAGGACCTGGCGCATGGCGGCCCCGGCAAGGCCCAAGCCTCTCACCTCGGCCAAGGCTTCGGCAAGCTGCGCTGAGCATCGCTCGGGCCAGGCTTCAGCGCTGCTTCCAGCAATGATCTTGGAAACGATTGCAGGATCCGCAGCCTGCTCGCCTCCGGCAGGCGCGAGAGATGCTCCATGAGCATCATTTCGTTGAACGCTTGGCCGACGTCTTCATGATAGGCTTCGTGGCAGAAAAGGGTGGTCATGACGGCCTGCGCAAAGTGTGTGAGAACGATTGTAACGCGGCGAGACCAGCTTTGGCAGCAAGGGAGTGGCGAAACTCCCCGGAAGCCTGGGGCGAGGGTTAAGCTTCGGTCAACTTCACCGATTCAATGCTTGCGGAACCGGTTGGGCCAGGCCTGCTGCGTCACGCGCACAAGTCGGCTTGAATGAGACGGCAGGTTGTTTGACACGCTGCCGAAGCCGATGGATTCTGCCGGAGTTTCTATCACACAACTTTCTTGGAGGTTTCCAATGATATCGGTCGTCATGCTTCTCGGTGTCCTCGTCGTCGGCACGAGTGCCATTCCGATCAGCCAGCCGTTCGAAGACTTGCCGTCATGCCGTTCAGCCAAGTCGGCGCTTGAGAGCAAGATGAAGGCAGCAAAGCTCGTCTGTGCCGAGGGCGCACTGGAGGATGTCGAGGCCGACAACGTGCCGGGCGCTTCGGTCAAGTGAGCTTCAAGGGAGGGGAACGCCGCGTACCGGACGCAAGGTCCAAGAATTGCGGCGTTTCTCGCCCGGAGATGCTGTCGGGTGATGGCCCAGCCCAGCATTGTCCCAAGCCTGAAAAGCCCGTTAGCCGTCGCCGCCAATGACTGCAGGAAAATGGCTGGGGGACTAGGATTCGAACCTAGACTAGCGGAGTCAGAGTCCGCGGTCCTACCGTTAGACGATCCCCCAACGGATAGTGGCGGCTAGATAGCGGCAGCGGGCGGGATGTGCAAGAGGATTATCCGGCTGCAGCAGCTCAGCTCCGGAACTTGCGCATCAGGGTGGCGAGGCTTTGCAGGTCGTCCTGATCCCGGGGTGGGCGGAACACCGGCGCGGAGGCTGCGTGCTCCAGCGGCGGCGGGGCGCGGCGCGGCTCGGCGGGCGCCGGTTCGGGCGGCAGGCGTGGCAGGTCGAACTCCAGGCTGCGGCCCGGATCGGCGCCGCTCATGTCCGCGGCATGACTCTGGGCCCGCCAGCGTTGCACGATGCCCTGCAGGAAGCCATCGTCCGGCATTTCATCCGCCCAGCTGCGCGTGAAGGAGGCGGTGTTGCTCTGGGGCCTCGCCCCGGCCGGCAGGATGTCGAACTTGATGCGCGTTGGCAGCGACACGCCTTCACCGAACGCGATGGCTTCACCCGTTCCCATGGTGGGAATGAAGTCGAGAAGGCTTCCCGCTGCATCCGAAATGCCAGCCTTCAGGATCTGCTGGTCGCGCTCATTGGCCAGCCGCATGGAGAAGATGGTGTTGCACTGGGAGAGGATGGTGGCGTCGAGTTCCGCCGGGCGCTGCGAGACGATGCACAGCGACACGCCGTATTTCCGGCCTTCCTTGGCGATGCGGGAAATGGCCCGCTTGGTCGGCTCGAAGCCCAGCGTCTTGTCGACCGGCACGTAGCGGTGCGCTTCCTCGCAGACGAAGGTGATGGGAATGCGCCCGGCGCTCCACACGCCGAAGTCGAAGGCCAGCCGGGCCAGTACCGACACCACCACATTGATGATCTCCGAAGGCAGGCCGCCCAGTTCCAGAATGGCGATGGGCTTGCCGTTCACCGGAATGCGGAACAGCCGCGCCAGCACCTGGGACATGGTGTCCTGCACGGTGAGGGAACCAAACATGAAGGAGTAGCGTGCATCGCGGCTGATTGACTCGAGCCTTGATTTCAGTCGCTTGTAGGGCGCGAGTTCGCCCCGCAATTCCAGCTTGCCGATGTGTTCCTCAAGAATGCCGATGAGATCGGAGGTGCGGTAGGGCACGGGCGTGTCGACACCCACCGCGCTGTGGTCGGCCGGTTCGCGCTGGCGCTGGATCATCGGCCGGTCGCGGCGCTGGTTGTTCATGTAGCGCAGCTTGGCGAGCGGGATCAGCTCGCGCAGAACCTCGATGTCGGGCTCGCGGTTCGGCTGCTGGCCGATGAGGATTTCGACGATTTCCTCGAAGGTCAGAAGCCAGAACGGCAGGTTCATGTTGGCGGGGCCGATGACCTCCGCCATGCCCTTGAAGGCATGTGCGTATTCGCGGTGCACATCGAGCAGCAGCACATGTCCTTGCGGGTTCCGCTCAAGAATGCGGCGCAGGATGAGCGCCACCGTGCAGGACTTGCCGATGCCCGTGGCGCCGAGGATGGCGAAATGCTTGCCCAGCATGTCGTCGGTCTTGATCATCGCGGGGATCGTGGAATCCTGGGTGATGTGGCCGATGCGGATGGCTGTATCGGAATCGCAGGCATAGGCCTTCGCCAGTTCCGCCTTGGAGGCGCGGCACACGACATCGCCCAGCGAGGGATAGCAGGAGACGCCGCGCCGGAAGCTCAGGGGGTTGCCCTCGGCATCCTTCGGCAGTTCGCCGAGGAACTCCACCTCGATGATGCGCAATTCCTGCTCTTCCCTTGCGTGCGAGGGCATTGGCGATGACAGGGCGGAGACGATGCACAGGGATACCGACTGCGGTGTATCCACCCGCAGGAGCATGCCGATTTCCGGTGTCTTGGCCCGCGCGCTGCCTTCCTCCATGTCGATCAGGATCACCGCGTGGGCGCCCGTGACGGCCACGATGCGGCCGATGCGGTCTTCCTGGAGGGTCCTGATCGGCAGCGTGGCATCAGGGGCTGTTTGCGGGGCATGCATGCTGGGTCTACCTTTCAATACGGGCCGGATGCCGGCTCGCGGTCACGCGCCAGCGGCAGGATAAGGGACACGCGCGTTCCGTTGTCCTTTTCGGATTCGATGCGGAGGTGGCCGCCATGCATGTGCGTCAGCGCCTTGGCGATGGGCAGGCCAAGCCCCGTGCCCTCATGACGCTTGCTGAAGGCTGAATCGACCTGACCAAAGGGGCGGAGCGCGGTTTCGATTTCGTCCGGCGACATGCCGATGCCCGTGTCCTCCACGGTGATCAGCGCATGGTCCGGGTCAATCATGGTCGTATCGATCCGGATCCGGCCATTGTCAGGGGTGAACTTCACCGCATTGCCGAGCAGGTTGATGAGGATCTGCTTGAGGCGCAGCGCATCCGCCATCAGGGGCGGCAGGTCGGGCGTGCTGCGGCACTCGACGGCGATGTTCTTGTCGCGCGCGCGGGCCTCCACGATGAGCAGGCAGGAGGCCAGGATCGGGCCCAGCGCCACTGGCTCCCGCTCCACCGCCAGCTTGCCGGCCTGGATCTTGGAAATGTCGAGAATGCCGTTGATGAGTTCCAGCAGGTGTTCGGCGGCCTGCTTGATGTAGCCCGTATACTGGTGAACCTTCTCGGGGCTTGTCGCCGTCTGGGTGTGGAGCATGTCGGAAAAGCCGATGATGGCGTTCAGCGGCGTGCGCAGTTCATGGCTCATGTTGGCGATGAATTCGGATTTGGCCTTGGAGGCCAGTTCGGCATCCACCTTCGCGGCATGAAGGGCGATGGCCTGTTTACGTTGGGGAACAGCAAGGCCGAGATGATCCGAGAATTCCCCGATCAGCGAGCCTTCCTTGAACCATTTCGAACCGAACGTGCGCATGACGCATCCACTGCCTGTCCGTCTCTTTTGACCGCTTCATCTCAACGTCAGGTTAATTCGTCCACCCGTTTCCGGCTGGATAATTGCTTTGTGGCAACCCGCTGAACCTGATACATTCATCACAACGCAATGATTACAGGAACGGCCGCCGCCGCTCCGGTCCTCCCGTCGAGAGCCGGCCGTGCCTTGAAAGGTTTGGACGTGGAAGCGACCAGCAGGCCGGGCACGAACCGGTCACGGCGCAAATCGGCGGCTGCGGGGAATTCCGCCCGGCGCCCGCCTGTTTCGCGCGAACAGCCGCCGGGGGGCCTGTATGGCGCCCTCGACCTTGGCACGAACAATTGCCGGCTTTTGATCGCGACACCCTCCCAGCATGGGTTTTCCGTGGTCGATGCCTTTTCGCGCATCGTCCGGCTGGGTGAGCGGCTGGCTCAGACCGGCCGGTTGAGCGATGACGCCATGTCCCGCACCATTGACGCCCTGCGGGTGTGCGCCAACAAGCTGCGCTGGCGCAATGTGGAACGGGTGCGCCTGGTGGCAACCGAGGCCTGCCGCATGGCGGCCAACGGCCCCGAGTTCATCGAGAGGGTCAACCGGGAAACCGGCCTGAAGCTCGAGATCATCGACCGCGAGACGGAAGCGGGCCTTGCCGCGGTGGGCGCTGAACCACTGGTTGACCGGCAAGCCGAAACGGCGCTGGTCTTCGATATCGGCGGCGGGTCGACGGAAGTCCTGTGGATGCGCCGCGCGGGCGCACGCTTTGAAACCGTGGCCTGGACGTCGCTTGCGGCTGGCGTGGTGACCATTTCGGAACAATTCGGCGGCGGGATGGATGTGACGCCGCAATCCTTCACCGCCATGCGCGAGCATCTGCGCCCCATGCTGCGGGACTTCGCGGCCCGGGTATCCTCGGCCAATGGCGGGCTGCCGCCGGTGCCCTCGCATCTCCTTGGCACGTCCGGCACGGTGACGACCATCGCGGGCGTGCAACTGGGCCTGGCGCGTTATGACCGGGCGCGGGTTGATGGCTGCTGGCTCAACACCCACGACATCGGCGCCGTTACCAGCCGCCTGCTGCAGCTTTCCTATGACCAGCGCGCCGCCAACCCCTGCATTGGCCGGGAGCGGGCCGACCTCGTGCTGGCGGGCTGCGCCATCCTCGAGGAAATCCGCCTCGCTTTCCCGGCGGAGCGCATCCGCGTGGCGGACCGGGGGCTGCGCGAGGGCATCCTCACCCTGCTCATGAAGGAAGATGGAACCTATGGGAGGGCCGCATGAGCCGTCCGGGCAGTGGCAAGAAGCCGGGCATGCGCCTCAAGGTGCGGGTGAAAACCGGCAAGGGCCGCACGGTGTCGCAGAAGAACTGGCTGGAGCGCCAGCTGAACGACCCCTATGTTCAGGAGGCGAGGAAGCTTGGCTACCGCTCGCGTGCCGCCTTCAAGCTGATCGAGATCGACGACAAGTACCGCTTCCTGAAGCCGGGCGGCCGCATCGTGGACCTCGGGGCCGCTCCCGGCGGATGGAGCCAGGTGGCGGTGAAGCGGGTGAAGGCCGAGGAGGGGCGCGGCCGTGTCATCGCCATCGACATGCACGGCATGGAGCCGCTTCCCTCCGTCACCATCTTCAAGAAGGATTTTCTGGAGGAAGACGCCCCGGCACTCCTCATCGAGGCGCTAGGCGGCGAGAAGGCCGATTGCGTGCTCTCCGACATGGCGGCCCATGCCACCGGCCACCGCCAGACAGACCACATTCAGATCATGGGCCTTGCCGAGGCGGGCTATGAGTTCGCCAAGGAAGTGCTGAAGCCCGGCGGAACCTATCTCGCCAAGGTGCTGCGCGGCGGCACCGAG
>JBIIGF010000094.1:0-6539 GCA_044236665.1 Aestuariivirga sp.
GGCGCCGCGATGTGGGGGCTCTGCGCGTCCTGACGCGGGCAACGCGCGATCTTCCGTGTACGGATTTCCCGGTGCAAGACGGCGCGCCGGACAAGGCGGGCGTCATCCTGGAGCTTGATTACTGGGTGTTGATGCCGCGGTAGGCTTCCCCCTCACAGCATCAGCCGCTTTTCCACCCACGGGAAGCGCCGCTCCGTTTCAGCGGAGGGGTGCGAGGCCCTGGGCGGCAGCGAGATCTCCTGGGCACGGCCTGTCTTCGCCGACTCCTCGATGGCGCGCATGATGGCAACATCCGCAAGGCCATCGCCGCCATCCGCCTCGGGGCGCAGGCCCTTCAGGATACAGTCGGAGAAATAGGCCGCCTGACCGCTGAAATGGTCATATTGCGGATAGGCCGTCTCCGTGACCTTTCCATTCCTGATGAGGCGCAGCGTCATGGGGCGGTCAAACCGGTAGGCGTGGAACATCTCGATCTGGCCTGAGGTTCCCAGCACGCGGTACTGGTCGAGGTCATCGGCGCCGAAGCTGGCGGTGAAATGCGCCATGCGGCCCTTCGGGAACACCATGCTGGCGGAGACGGCCTCCTCCACCTCCGTAAAGCGCTGATCCGCCGGATCGCGGGAGGTTGATGCCATGACCGCCATGGGCTCCTCGCCGAACAGGTGTCGCGCGGCGTTGATGCAATAGACCCCGATGTCCTGCAGCGGCCCGCCCCAGTGTTCCGCCTTGAGGCGGTGGTTGCCCGCCGCCACGGGAAAGGCAAAGACCGAGGAGAAAATCCGTGGCTCGCCGATCTCGCCGCGCCGGATCATGTCGATGGCGGCAATGGTCGCAGGCTCGGTGTGAAGCCGGTAGGCCGTCATGATCCACACGCCAGCCCCGTCGGCCGCCGCCATCATGGCCTCGCATTCGGCGACTGTTGCCGCCAGCGGCTTTTCGACCAGTGTGTGGACGCCGGCCTTCGCGGCGCGGATCGCAAAATCGGCATGCATGGAATTGGGCAGCGCGATGTAGACGGCATCGACATTGCCACTCTTCAGCATCTCGTCATACTGGCCGTAGGAATAGATATGCTTGATCCCGTAGAAATCGGCGAGCTTCTGTGCATTGGCGGGGCTGCCCGACACAATGGCGGTGATCTCCGAATTCCCGGTCTGGGCGATCGACGGCATGAAGGCGATCTGCGAGATCCAGCCGGTACCGACGACGGCGTAGCGGACTTTCTTCATTCTGATGTTCCTCCCGATGGCCGCGAGGTTAAACCAGTCAGGGAACCGGCGTCCACAGCACCTGATCGATTCGGGTGGCGCCAGTGGCCAGCATGATCAGGCGGTCGAGCCCCAGCGCCACGCCGGAGGCGGGTGGCATGATGGCCAAGGCCTCAAGCAGTTCCTCATCGATCGGGTAGCGCTCGCCATAGGTCTGTTCCTTCACATCCATCTCGGCGGTGAAGCGGCGGCGCTGTTCGGCGGGGTCGGTCAGTTCGCCAAAGCCATTGGCGAGTTCCACTCCGCAGGCATAAAGCTCGAAACGCTCGGCGACGCGCGCATCATGGGCGGCGGTGCGGGCCAGCGCTGCTTCAACCGCGGGATATTCGTAGAGAACGGTGATCCGGCCATTGCCGAGCTGCGGCTCCACCTTTTCCGACAGGATGCGGCTGAAAATGTCGGACCAGCTCTCATCATGGCCGAAGGCAACGGGCGAAAGGCTTGCGAGCCTGTCCCGGTCGGCGGTGCCGTCGTTGCGGATGGTGGACAAGAGATCGACCCCGGCATGGCGGATGAAGGCCTCGTTCACGCTCAGCCATTCGGCCGCAGCGAAGGGATCGGCAATCCGGCCCCGCCAGCCGAACAGCCTGGTGCCAGCCGCCTCGGCGGCGAGCCGGACGAGTGCCAGCGTATCGGCGATGATGGTCTCGTAAGGCTCCTCCACCCGGTACCATTCCAGCATGGTGAATTCAGGCGCGTGGGTCAGCGTGCGCTCGCGGTTTCGCCACACATGGCCGAGGTTGAAGATGCGCGTCTCACCCGCCGCCAGCAGCTTCTTGCAGGCAAATTCCGGCGATGTATGAAGATAGCGCCTTTCGATTGTGCCGTCCGGTTGGATCAGGCCGGTCGAAAAACCATGAAGATGGGCTTCGTTGCCGGGCGAAATGGCCAGCGCCGCCACATCCACCTCCAGAAAGCCCTGCTCATCGAGCCAGCGGCGGATGGCGGAAATGATGCGGTTCCGGGCCAGCAGGAAGGGCCGCCGGTCGGCATGGCGGGCCGGGTCGAACCAGCGGGAGGGGGCCTCGGCCACGCGCAGTCTCCTTGGGGGGTTGGCTTCCGGAATGGCCGCTGCTAATACCGCGCGCAATCATATCCGGCAATTCTGACAGAAACGAGAGACGAAAGTGGTCAAGGTTATCGCAAGCGGCGTCCGCAAGGGCAATGTCATCGAGCATGAGGACGGCAAGCTCTATGTCGTCCTGAAGGCTGAATCCATGCATCCCGGCAAGGGCACGCCGACCACGACGATCGACATGCGCCGCATCTCGGACGGCGTGAAGACCGTCGTGCGCTACAAGACGACGGACCCGCTGGAGCGTGCCTTCGTCGAGACCATCACCCACTCCTACCTCTATCAGGATGGCGACAACTACGTCTTCATGAACCCCGAGAACTATGAGCAGATTCAGGTGACGGGCGACATGATGGGCGACTCGGCCCCCTTCCTGCAGGAAGGCATGGAATGCCAGATTGCGTTGTTCAACGGCGCCCCGATCTCGATCGAACTGCCGCAGCGGGTGGTGCTGGAAATCGTCGAGACCGAGCCCGCCATCAAGAACCAGACGGCATCGTCCTCCTTCAAGCCGGCGGTTCTCTCCAACGGCGTGCGTACCATGGTGCCGCCGCATATCGTGTCCGGCACCCGCATTGTGGTGGCCACCGAAGACGGCTCCTACGTGGAACGCGCCAAGGACTGATTGACTGATTGAAGTCGGTTGAACGCATCATGGCCGGGCTTGACCCGGCCATGTCTTTTTCCGCATCCCGGTAAAAGGATGCCCCGGCCGAGCCGGGGCATGATGAGACACATCAATGGCGGATCGCGAGTTATCTGGAGCAAAATGATACTTGATTGACCTGCGCTCGCGTTTCCCTCCCCCTTGTGGGGAGGGATCAAGGGTGGGGGTCGCTCCGCCCTTTAGTCTTCTGGCCATGAGAGCTGATTGTTCAGACATCATCCGACCACCACCCCGGCCCTCCCCACAAGGGGGAGGGAGAATGAGGCGGGTACGTCAAAACACATAATGCTCTAGCCAAACGCCTTCGCCATCACCTCGCCGAGGCGGCGCGCGAAGCCTGCGGGGTCCGGCACCTGCTCGCCCTCGATGATGAAGGCCTGATCGAGCAGGAGCTGTGCCGCATCTTCAACCGAAGCCGCCCCTTTTGACTGGGCGAGAGCCGCAAGCGCCTTGATGAGTGCATGCGAGGGGTTGATTTCAAGGATGGGGGCCGACACGGCAACGCCCGAGTCCTGCTGGCGGGACAGGAGTTTCTCCAGCGTCCGGTCCATCATGCTGTCATTCACGATGCACACAGCACTCTCAGTAAGGCGCTTCGAGGCGCGCACATCCTTCACCTTCTCGCCCAGCGCCTGCTTCAGCGCGGCGGCCAGCACGGCAGTGGCGGCATCATCCACGGCCTCCGCCTTCGCCTCATCCTTCAGCGCGATCAGGTCGAGATCGGCGGCACCCTGCGTCACCGACTTGAACGGCTTGCCCTCATAGCCAAGCGCGGTTCGGACCCAGAAGGAATCAACCGGATCGGTGAGGAGCAGCACCTCGACGTCGCGCGCCCTGTAACCTTCGAGCTGCGGCGAGGCCTTGGCCTTCGCCGCATCTTCGGCCGTCAGGTAGTAGATGGCCGTCTGGTTTTCCTTCAGCCCGGCGATATAGTCCTTGAGGCTCACCCAGTCGCCCTTGGTGGTCTTGAAGCGCACGATGTCATAAAGCTGGTCGCGGCGCTCCATGTCTTCATAGAGGCCTTCCTTGATGACCGGGCCGAACACCTCCCACACCTTGCGGAAGCTGGCATCATCGCTGTCGGCGGTTTTCTTGAGTTCGGAAAGCACCTTGTTCGTCACCGCTTTGCGGATCGCCGCCACCTGCGGATTGTTCTGCAGCATCTCGCGCGAGATGTTGAGCGGCATGTCCTCCGAATCGATCACGCCTCGCACGAAGCGCAGATAGGCGGGCAGCAGCTCAACGTCATCCGCGATGTAGACGCGCTTCACGTAGAGCTTCTGGCGGCCGCGGCGTTCAGGGTCATAAAGGTCGAAGGGCTTTTCACCCGGCACATAGAGCAGCACGGTATATTCATGCCGTCCCTCGGCGCGGTAATGCAGCGTGATGGCGGGGTCGGAATAGTTGCCTGAAATATGGCCGAAGAATTCCTTGTGCTGATCCGCCGTCACATCCGATTTCGCCCGCGTCCAAATAGCGTTGGCGGTGTTGATCTGGCGCGCTGTCTCACCACCAACCGACAGCATGATCGGGTGGGCGATATGGTCGGAATAGGTGCGCACAACGCTTTCGATCTTCCAGTCCTCGAGGAACTCGAGGGCGTCATCCTTCAGGTGCAGGATGATGGAGGTGCCGCGCGGCGCGGTCTCGACCGGCGTGATGGTGAAGCTGCCAGACCCGTCGGACGACCAGAGGAAGGCCTTGTCCGAACCGGCGCGGCGCGAAATGACATCAATTTTCGAGGCGACGATGAAGCCAGAATAGAAGCCGATGCCGAATTGTCCGATCAGATGCAGATCGCCCTGTGCGGCCTTCGCCTTTTCAACGAAGGCCTGGGTGCCCGACTTGGCGATGGTGCCAAGATTCTCGATAAGCTCCTGCTCGCTCATGCCGATGCCGGTATCGGTAATGGTGAGGGTTGACCGCTCCTTGTCGGGGGTGAGCGTGATGGTGAGATCCGGATGGCCCTCGAGCAGAGAAGGCTCGGCAATCGCCTCATAGCGCAGCTTGTCCAGCGCATCGGCGGCGTTCGAGATCAGTTCGCGCAGGAACACATCCCGGTCGGAGTAGACCGAGTGCACCATGAGGTTCAGAAGCTTTGCGACTTCCGCCTGGAACTGATGGGAGGTTGCAGCGGCATGTTCGGCTGCCGTGGTATCGTTGGCCATGTCACCCTCTTCACAAGCACGTGATTATGATGGCTGCGGATATCGGGTGCGGGCTGCGGATGGTCAAGAGGCAGGAAAAAGGCCGGAGTCTTTCGAACTCCGGCCTGAAAACGCCTACACATCAAACACACTGACTGTATGGGGAGATTGGCCCGGCTGGCGAGATAAGCTCCGGGGGGCTGGGGGCTGAGTTTTCCGAAGCTCAGGGCCAGCCGGGCCTTTAGAGGCAACGATGCTCTTATGGCGGTGAAGCTGGGCAGCAGCTTGATGCAAATGGGGCGGAAAGGTGATTTTCGCAGGCTGGCTTGCCAAGCAGCGGCAACAGGTCCATCCTCGTCATCAGCCTGTCACGCTAATGCGGGGTGGTCCGTTGGACGAATCCAAAGACATAATCCCCCTCCGGCCCTGGGACGCTAGTCCCCCGGCCGGTGGGGAGGAAAGCCGAACCGCCAGGGCGCCCGCGCGCGTGGCCTTCGACCGCGGGGAACTCCAGACGATCCTCGGCTTCTATGGTCTGAAGGTGGCCGAAGGAGAATGGCGCGACTATGCCATGGATTTCGGGGCGGAACGGGCCGTGTTCTCAGTGTTCCGGCGCGCGTCCGAGGTGCCGCTCTACCGCATCGTGAAGGACCCGGCACTCGCCCGCAAGCAGGGCATGTACCAGGTCATCGCGCAGGGTGGCCTGATCCTGAAGCGTGGCCACGATCTGGGAACCGTCCTCAGGGTTCTTGCGAAGACGCCGAAGCTGTCGCCTCTCTGATACCGACAATCGTCACAAACGAAAACCCCGGCCTTGTGGGCCGGGGCTCGCTGTTCGGTATCGGCTGCGCGATCACTCGCTGGAGTTCATGAACCCCAGGATCTGCAGGATGTTGACGAAGATGCTGATGAAGCTGCCATACAGCATGAAGGCACCGAAGATCGACTTGCGGGCCACCGCTTCGCTGCCGTCAGCCTCAACATACATCTCCTTGATGATCTGGGTTTCCCATGCGGTGATCAGCGACACGAAGATCACGAAGCCAAAGGAAATCAGCATGCTGATCATCATGGTGCCCGAGCCGACGCCGGTGAACATGGCAACCACCATGTTGACGACGGCGGCGATCAGCAGGCCCATCAGCGCCATGCCGGCAATCGCACCCATGCCAGAGAGGTCACGCTTCGAGGTGTAACCCCACAGGCTCATCGCACCGAAGGTGGCGGCAGCCGACAGGAAGGCCGTCATCACGATGGAGGGGTTGATGCCCAGATAGCGGTTCACCATCGGCGCGATGCCGATGCCCCACAGGGCGACATAGGCCCAGTAGACGATGTGGGCGCGCGCCACGGTTCCGCCCATCAGCAGGCGTTGCGCGAAG
>JBIIGF010000095.1:0-6538 GCA_044236665.1 Aestuariivirga sp.
ACGGTGGGAGGGCGCCTGCGTTCTCCGCCTCGACCCGAAGGGCCGCATCGACCGTGTGGTGCCGGTTCCGGCGCGCCGCGTGACCAACGTCTGCTTCGGCGGCGCGAGGCTCGACACGCTCTATGTCACGACCGCACGCCTGCATGTTCCGGAGGAGGACATCCGCCGCCATCCGCTGCAGGGCGGGCTCTTCTGTTTCGATCCCGGTGTCAGCGGCCTTGAAAAGCACGCTTTCGCGGGATGAGGCATCGGGATTATCATTATCCGGACGGTTCAAGCATCCGGGCTCGGCAGGCAGCGAAGGGACATAAGCAAAGATGAAGATTGCAATGGTGACGGGCGCCGGTTCCGGCATTGGCAAGGCCGTGGCCCTGGCCTTCGGGCGCGAAGGATATGGCGTGGTGCTGGCGGGCCGCCGTGCCGATCTGCTCAATGACGTGGCGCGCATGATCGGGCCTAATGCGCTGGTGGTGCCAACCGACGTGGCGGACCCTGCCTCCGTCAAGGCGCTGTTCGCCGCCTGCAAGGAACGGTTCGGCCGGCTCGACGTGCTGTTCAACAATGCAGGCACCGGCGCGCCCGGCACCATCCTGCTCGAAGACCTGTCGATCGAGATGTGGCAGAATGTGGTGAACGTCAATCTCTCGGGCGTTTTCTACTGCATGCAGGAAGCCTTCCGCATGATGAAGGCGCAATCGCCCCAGGGTGGCCGCATCATCAACAACGGTTCGATCTCGGCGCATGCGCCGCGGCCCAATTCGGCACCCTATACATCGACCAAGCACGCGGTCACGGGCCTGACCAGGTCCGGCTCGCTCGACGGCCGGAAATATGACATCGCCGTCTGCCAGATCGACATCGGCAATGCCGGCACCGACATGACGGAAAAGATGAAGACCGGCATGCCGCAGGCCAATGGCACGATTGCCCCGGAGCCCACCATGGATGTGGAGAACGTGGCGAAGACGGTGCTCTACATGGCCGCCCTGCCGCTTGAGGCAAATGCCCAGTTCGTGACGGTGATGGCGACGAAGATGCCCTATATCGGACGGGGCTGAGGGGTTTTCGCCAGGCTCAGTTCCCGTCCTCCGGCAGGCGCGGCAGGAGGTGCACGTCGATCCCCTCCTCGACGAGTTCCTTCGCCTCGTCAGGCGTGGCCTCGCCATAGATGCCCCGCTTCTCGGCTTCCTCATAATGCATCTTGCGGGCCTCCTCGGCGAAATTGCCGCCGACGTATTCAGCATTCTCCTCAACATGCCGGCGCATCTCGCGCACCATCTGCATCATCACGGCAAGGCGCGGATCGACAGGGGCCGAGACCACCTTTGCAGGCGCTTCGGCCTTGCGGTTCGACTTCACCGGAATGCCTGGCGCCATAAGCTGCTTTTCAACCTTGGCAGACCCACACTGCGTGCAGGTCACAAGGCCGCGGCCCGCCTGCTCGTCATAGGCGGCACTGTTGCGGAACCAGCCATCGAAGGCGTGCCCTTTGTCGCATATGAGGTCATAGTGGATCATGCTGTTCAGGTAGCAACGGCGCGGCTGGGTTTCAAGATTTCAACCGCGGCCGCCGCTTCATTGGCGAGGGCGGGAATGCGGGCACGCGCCAGGCGCGGAGCGGCGGGATCAAGCTCCGCACTCACCACAGCGGGCTCGAGGCCGCCTTCAGCCAGCACCTCGCCCCACGGCGAAACGATCAGGGAATGGCCGAAGGTTTCCCGCCCGCCCTCATGCCGGCCGCCTTGCGCTGCCGCCAGCACGAAGCTTCCTGTTTCGATGGCGCGCGCGCGGAGCAGGACGTGCCAGTGCGCCTGCCCGGTGGGCACGGTGAAGGCGGAGGGCACGGTCATCAGCATCGCCCCGGCCCGGGCCAGCGCCCGGTAGAGATGTGGAAAACGCACATCATAGCAGATGGTGAGGCCCATGGTGCCAAACGGCGTATCGGCCAGCACGGCCGCGCCACCGCCATCATAGGCCTGCGACTCGCGCAAGGTTTCGCCCGTCGGGAGGTCAACATCGAACAGGTGGATCTTGTCGTAGCGGGCCGCAATCGTGCCATCGGGCGAAAACAGCAGCGAGCGGTTGACGAGCCTGCCTGCTTGCCCCTTCAGCGCCAGCGAGCCGATGTTGAGCCAGATGCCGAGCCCGCGTGCCAGTTCGGAAAAGCCGGCCACGCTCAGGTCATCTGCCTCAGGCCGCGCCAGCGCGGCAAGCCGCGGCCGGTCGGGCTCGATGATGTTGGTCATCTCGGGCGTTGCGATGAGGCGGGCGCCCTCCGACGCCGCCTTGTGGATCAGTTCCGCGGCGTCGGAAAAATTGCGGGCCATGTCGCGGCCCGAACGCATCTGGATGAGGGCGGCGCGGATCACGCGGACGCAAGCATGGGGTCGAGCTTGCCCGCGGCATCGAGCGCGTGGATGTCATCGCAGCCGCCGACATGCGTCTCGCCGATGAAGATCTGCGGAACCGTGTGGCGGCCATCGGCGCGCGCCGTCATCTCGCGGCGGAGGGCGGGGTCCTGCACGTCGATCTCGTGGAAGCGAACCCCCTTCTTGGCCAGCAGCGCCTTGGCGGCGTGGCAATAGGGGCAATAGGGGGTGGTGTAGATGGTCACGTTGGGGTGGGCTGTCATGATAGCTTCAAATATGAAGCTTTGCGGGAACGGCGACAAGAGCGAAGCTCAACAGCAGGACCCGCGCCGCGCCCCCCTGCCTCAGTGCGGCCGTGCAGGCTTCCGCCGTGGCGCCGGTGGTGCGCACATCATCAATCAGCAGGACGGTCTTTCCGCCGACAGCCGACGCACCCTCGGGCGTGAGCGCGAAAGCATGCCGGACATTCCTGCGCCGCTCGTCCCGCTCCAGGCCGACCTGCGTACGGGTCGGCCTTTGCCTAAGCAGCAGGCGGGAGCGGCAAGGCCTGCCGGATGCCTTCGCCACCTGTTGGGCCAGAAAGGCCGACTGGTTGAAGCGCCGCTGCCACAGGCGGAAACGGTGCAGCGGCACGGGAACGATGAGGTCGGTTTCGGCCAGAAGCCTGCGGCCGGCGCGCGCCATCATGCGCGCCATGAGCAGGCCCGCTTCCTGCCGGTCGAGATATTTCAGGGCATGCACGAGCTTGCCGGAGGTGTCGTCGAACAGCACAGCGGCACGCGCCCTGTCCCACGGTGGCGGGTCGGCGAGGGCTGCCGCACTGAGGCTTCCCTCGCCCTGGTCATAGGCAAAGGGTGTGCCCAGCGCATCACAAACCGGTTCGTCGATCTGCCGGAGCTTCGCCCAGCAGGCCAGGCAGAGGCTGGCTGGTTCGCCCACCGGTTCGGCGCAGATGAGACACAGGCTTGGCGCGGCAAGGTCCACCATGCCCCGCCACAGACGGCCCGGAATATCGGAAATCGCCAGCGTCATGACGCTACGTTAACATGGAAAATGGGAACCGTGGATTCCCCGTTGCGATTGGTCTAACAGCGGCCACCAGAACCTTGCCCGGAGTCCCTCCCATGAGCTTTGCCCGCGCCGATCTCGACCGCCTCTCCGCCATCATGGCGGAAGCCGCCGAAGCGGAAATCATGCCGCGCTTCCGCAGCCTCGAGGATGGCGGAATTCGCGAGAAGACCGGCGCGCTCGATCTCGTCACCGATGCCGACGAGCAGGGCGAATGGCACATCCGCGATGCCTGCGCCAAGGCCTTCCCGCATGCGCTGTTCGTGGGCGAGGAATCGGTGGCACGCGATTCCTCCCTGCTCGGCAAGATCAGGGACGCCGATCTCGCCATCATCGTCGATCCGATCGACGGCACCTCGAACTTCGCCTGGGGCATGCCGCTGTTCGGCGTGATGGCGGGTGTGGTGTCGCGGGGCGAGACGGTCGCAGGCCTCATCTATGATCCGGTGGGGCGTGACTGGCACAAGGGCCTGCGGGGCGAAGGCGCCTGGGGCGAGAGCGTCAATGGCCGCAGCCGCGATCTGCGCGTGGCGAAGCCCGATGCGCTGCCGGAAATGACCGGCCTCTCCTCCTGGTATCTGATGCCGGAACCGATGCGGTCCAGAACCGCCGCCAATCTGGCCAAGGCCAAGGCGACCTTCAACTACCGTTGCGCGGCCTATGAATACCGCTTGATCGCCGAGGGCCTCGTGCACTTCAGCCTGCATTACAAACTGATGCCCTGGGACCATGCAGCAGGCGTGCTGATCCATCAGGAGGCGGGCGGCTATTCGGCACTCCTCGATGGCACGCCCTACAAACCCACGAAGCATGAGGGCGGCATCATATCCGCCCCAGACCGCGCCACCTATGATCTGATCAGGCGCGAATTGGCCGGGCTATGAGCGGCCCCGCACCCCTGTTCGACCGGGCCCTCGCGCAGCAGCGCGCGGCGCGCAAACACACCGCAGACCCCAACATCCTGACGCGCACCATCGCGGAGGAAGTCGTGGAACGTTTGGCCTTCATGAACCGCCGCTTTGATGAGGCACTGCTGATCGCAGCCGAGCCGGAGGCAATCGCCGCGCGGCTCAGGGAGGGTGGGCAAGTTGGCGATGTGGTGCTCCGCAAGCCCTCCGCCGCGGATGATCTGGGTCTTCCGCCGGAGCGCTATGACGCGCTGTTCTCGATCCTCGACCTGCAGACGGTAAATGATGTGCCGGGCGCATTGATCCAGATGCGGCGGGCACTGAAGCCCGATGGCCTGCTGCTCGCCTGCCTGTTCGCGGGCGATACGCTGAACGAGCTTCGCCAGTCGTGGCTTGCGGCGGAAACCACGGTGGCGGGCGGCGTGACGCCACGCGTCTCGCCGATGATCGACGTGCGCGAACTGGGCGGGCTTCTGCAGCGCGCGGGCTTCGCACTTCCGGTCGCGGACCTCGACCGCACCATGGTGCGCTATCCGGATGCGGTGGCGCTCATCCACGAGATCCGAGAACTGGGCCTGTCCAATATTCTGGTGGGCCGCTCGCGCACACCGGTCAGCCGCCGGCTGATGGGGGCCGCGGTCAATCATTACCAGCGGCATTTCGCTGACCCGGATGGCCGCGTGCGCGCCACGGTGGAGGTGGCCTGGATCACCGGCTGGGCCCCGCATGAAAGCCAGCAGAAACCGCTGAAGCCCGGCAGCGCCAAGGCCCGGCTGGCCGATGCCCTGAAGGTCGAGGAAAAGAAACTGTAAAGCTGCCCGCACCGCAGGAGCAGGGACACCGCTGCAGCCAAAATCGCCTAGAGCAAATCGATGATGTGCGGAATGAGCGGCTCGTCAGCCGGCGGCATCGGATAATCCTTGAGCTTCAGAGGCCGCACCCAGGCGATCTCCTGCCCCTCCGCGCCGGTGACCTGCCCCTTCCAGCGGCGGCAGACATAGAGCGGCATCAGCAGGTGGAACGCTTCATAGCCATGGCTGGCGAAGGTCAGGGGCGCGAGGCAGGATTCGGCAACATCAATGCCGAGCTCTTCCTTCAGTTCACGGATCAATGCGGTTTCCGGCCGCTCACCCGCTTCCACCTTGCCACCGGGAAACTCCCACAATCCACCGAGTTGCTTGCCTTCCGGCCGCTTTGACAGCAGCACCCGCCCATCGGCATCGACAAGTGCGACAGCGGCAACGAGGACGATCTTCATCCCTAGCTGCGGTAGGAGCCGTTGATGTCGATGTAGGCGTGGGTCAGGTCGCAGGTCCACACCGTGGCTTTGCCCTTTCCGACGCCGACATCCGCCTCGATCACGATATGGCGGCCCTTCATGTGGGGCATGATCTCGGCTTCCTTGTAGGATGGGTCACGCATGCCGTTCTTCGCCACGGTGACGCCGCCGATCCTGATCCTGAGCTTGTCACGGATGGCCTTCTCGCCGGCCTTGCCGATGGCCATGACGACACGGCCCCAATTGGCATCCTCGCCCGCAACCGCCGTCTTGACCAGCGGCGAATTGGCAACCGACATGGCGATGCGGTGCGCGGCCTTGTCGTTCTCGGCACCGGTGATCGCGATCTCGATGAATTTCTGCGCGCCCTCGCCATCCTTGGCCACCTGGTGGGCGAGGTCCATGCAGAGCTTGTCCAGACCCCGGGCAAAGGCCTTCAGGCGCTCATCCTCGGGCGAGCGCAGGCCCGTCAGCGCGCCGCCCGCGGCACCGGTTGCGAACATCAGCACCGTGTCGGAGGTGGAGGTGTCGCCATCGACCGTGATGCAGTTGAAGCTCTTGTCGACGCTCTTCGACAGCAGCTTCTGCAGGATCTTCGGCGGCAGTGCCGCATCGGTGAAGATGAAGACAAGCATCGTCGCCATGTCTGGCGCGATCATGCCCGAGCCCTTGGCGATGCCGTTGATGGTGACGGTCTTGCCGCCGAGCTTCACCCTGACGGAGCAGGCCTTGGGGAAGGTATCCGTCGTCATGATGGCCCTGGCCGCCATGCCCCACTGGTCGGCCTTCGCCGCGTCAGCGAGTGCGGGAAGCGCCTTGGTGATGAAATCCGGGTTCAACGGCTCGCCAATGACGCCGGTGGAGGCCTGGAAGATTTCGGCAGGCTTGCAATTGAGGAGCTTCGCGGCCGATTT
>JBIIGF010000096.1:0-6525 GCA_044236665.1 Aestuariivirga sp.
GAAGTCCCGGCAGGCCGAGGCTCTGAAAGAACTGAGCCGTACCGGCCGGCGTGAAGACCGCGATCTTGAGCCAGACATGGGCCAGGAAGGCCGCGCCCATGGTGACGCGCAACAGCAGCGCGGCAATGGCGACCTGACTTGCTTCGGAGGAGAGAGCGGGAGACTGTGCGGCAGCGTGGGACATGTGAGTTTCCTTTCCAGTCGCGGGCGGATTTGCCTCAAGCGATGGAAGCCGCTTACCCCCATTCCACACAGAAGATAATCCGGCACAATGGAAGAAAACTACTTCCTAAATGGAACGAGTTTCCCGCCAACCACGCTCCCACTCGGGTTGACCCCGGAAGCGTTCCGCGAGGAAATCCACCAGCGCCCTTACCTTGAGCGCAAGGTGACGACCGGGCGGATACATCGCCTGCACCGGCATTGGCGGCGCCTCGAAGCCCGTCAGCAGCGCGACGAGCTGGCCAGAGCGGAGCTGCTCGCCCACCACGAAACCCGGCACCTGGGTGATGCCGAGGCCCGCCACCGCGGCAGACACACAGGCATCCGCACTCGACAGGTGAAGCCTGCTGCTGACACTCACCGTCACCGGCGCACCGCCCTGCCGGAAGGCCCAGTTGTTCCGTCCACGAAAATTCGTGTCGATGATGCAGTCGTGCCCGGCCAGATCTGCGGGGCGGGAAGGCACGCCGTGAGCCGCGAGATAGGCGGGCGATGCCACGACAACGATCCGCGCTTCGCAGAGCTTGCGCGCGATGAGGCCCTGATCAGCCGGAACACCGATCCGCAAGGCGGCATCGAAGCCTTCATCGACAAGGCTCACGATGCGGTCGGTGAAATTCACCTCGAGCTGGATACCGGGAAAATGCTGCGCGAAATCCGCGAGAACGGGTGCGAGCTGCGCATTGCCGAAGGACAGGGGCGCGGTGATGCGGAGGCGTCCGGCCACCGAACCGGACCGGGTCTTCACGGCTTCGTCGAGCGCGTCGAACTCCTCGATCAGCGCCCGGATACGTTCGAAATAGGATTGACCGGCCTCTGTGGCGGATACCGCCCGCGTGGTGCGGTTCAGAAGCCTGACGCCAAGATCGCCCTCAAGCCGCGACACAAGCTTGGAGGCCTGGCCTGAACTGAACCCGAGCCGCGCCGCAGCAGCAGCAAAACTCCCCGTCTCCATGACGGCGACGAACATCCGCTCACGTTCCAGTCTCTGCATCCGGCCCCGCCTTGCACCTGCGCTGAGCATTGCCGCGATGCGGGCGTCGATGCAACGGCTGTCGTTGGGGCATCCGGCCCCGCCTCAGCCACCTGCCGCCAGGCTATCGCCGGGTCCCCAACCTTTCGGGCCAGCAGGCGGGGCCTCGGTCCAGTGCCAGTAGACCGGGCCATCCTGTTCCAGAGCCCAGCCGAGCCAATCATCGAAGGCGCGGCGGAGGGCCAGCTTGGCCTCTCCCAGCGTTCGCGCCTCACCACACCGGGGAACGCCATCGGCCGCGGCGCTGCAATGCGGGCCGGTGAGCGACCAGTACCAATGCGAACTTCCCGACGGGCCTAGCGCATGGCTCACGCGGCCGATGCGGAAACCGGCCAGCAACACCATCGACTGGCCGCGCGCCACCGGGGCAAGCACCATCTCCTGCCCCATGAAACGCTGGGGGTTGACCATTGTCTGCAATGTGCCTCTCCTCGCCCCTGCCGCCATGTCACGGATGTGACACAGCCATCGCCCAACGGCACAGGCAGGTGAATGTTCCGCAACACGCCATCGGGCCGCCGGCCTCACCCGTCTCGGCAGAAGAGGCGAGATAGCCATCAACCGCTGGTGTGTGGTATCATAGACATTGTTGTTCTTGATCAGGGAGCCACGCCATGAAGAAAGCCGTTGTCTTTGTCATCGCCGCCCTTGCCGTGCCGGCACTGACGGCACCCCCCGGCCATGCGGCGCTGACCAACAGCGAAAAGCGCTATTGCCAGCGCAAGGCCGAGAAATATGCCGATGACCGGTCAGTCGGCAACACGGTCGGCGGCGCCATCGGCGGCGCGGTTGTCGGCGGCATCATCGGCGGGCTGGTGACGGGAGGCCGTGGCAGTGGCGTGGGCACCGGCGCGGCCATTGGCGCGGGGGTCGGTGGCGTCGGCGGCGCAGTCCGCAGTTCGGACCGCTGGCGGAACTATTACTGGAAGAAATACGACGAGTGCGTCCGCAAGTACCGCTGAGCAACCACCTCAGACGGAACGCAGACTCCGCATGACGGCGCAGTTGCGCTTGGCTTCAACTTGAGCGCTCCACTCGCAAACACGTTCCGTATGGTCTTGTCAGATCAGCAAGACAGTATCGGGATTGCGGCAGCCCGCTATAAGCCAGAAAAGCTGAAACAATCTCGTAGCCTCCAGGCTCTAGCATGCCATAAAGTCAGACTGAGAGACCGAAGCTCTGAGGTTACAGCATTTACTTGAGGCGAACGACATTCCACGAACCGCCGCCACCCCAACTCACAAGAAAGTTCCCTGTCGCAGCGGTCTTGCCCGTTTCCATTACGACGCGAGCAACCGCTGAAGGTGAGCCGCTGCCAAACGCTACATTGATATCAAAGGTGCAGTCGCTCGCGTTTACAAGAGTTACACTGCCAGATTTTATGTTATATTTTGACGGTGAATTAAAATTTGCCTGGCCCGGATAACTGTCCGCACATCCGTTTGCTAGAGCTGCGATGGCGCCTGAACCGTTCACGGATAACTTACAAAAGAACAAGACTCCTTCGGTTACCTCTGTCGCTGTCACCATCCATGTCTTATTTGTAAAATCTCCTATTTTGCAGGTTGCCCAAGCTGGAGATGCAATAGCCAATGATCCCAAGACAAATGTGAAAACGAGAAGAATGCGGGATTTCATAAGTCATATCCTTTCTGTTGAAAGTACGCTCCTCGGCTCATTACCGCGGCACGGAAACACTACATGAAAAGCTCTTGAGAGGGACTTTATCCTTTTTCCATCTCTCAGGCACGCCACCACGCAACTTATCACCTCAAACCTCTTATCTAATTTATTCAATAAGTCGAGGCCTCGTGTTTGGAACAGACTGCCAAGAAAAATGCAGGGCCAAAAACTAAAACAGAAATCACCGCAGAAAAAGAAATGCGTGACAGCCGGCAAACAGACCCATGAAGCCGGACATTGCGGCGGTGCTGTCAGTTCATCACTATTAGTATGATGACAGCGCTACCTGCAGAATGCAATTAAAGAGGTGCCCCCCGATTGGTGGGCGATGAAGGACTCGAACCTTCGACCCGCTGATTAAGAGTCAGCTGCTCTACCACCTGAGCTAATCGCCCGTCCAAAAAGGACGTTCGGCCCCGCAACCCGGGGCCGACGGGGCGCTTAGTACATCGCCTTCGGTGGCTTGTCCATAGTCTTTTCGAGGCCGTCCCCACAGTGGCGGCACAACCGCTTCCAGACGGCCTGAGGCAAGCTCAGATATAGGCGGGACGCAGCCTGCGGCCGATGTAACTGGCCGCAAGGCAGAGGAAGAGCGAGGCCGCCGAAACCAGAATCAGCTTCTGCTGCTGCCATTCCGTGGAATAGGCGGCCCACCCCTGCGACTGCCACTGCAACAGGCCGAGGGTGGCAAGCCCGGCAAGCATCAAGACATGCAGTTGCCGGACATGCAGATAGCCCGCCACCAGGAAGGCGGCCGAGAACAGGACCCCCACCGGTGTCACCGCCGTGTCATGAAGCGTCTCGAGGAAGTCGATGAGCCATCTTGCGACCGGGTAAGGCAAGTTCAGCCAATTACGCAGAATGTCTTCAAGCATCAGGGCGCCCCGACTCGCCACGCAACCAATCTCCACCTTGGAGAGCATGGTTCATTTGGGGGATTTTTGCAATCTTTGCGGTCTGCGATCGGACGCCCAGCGAGGGTTTCCGAAGATTGCCTTGCGACGAAGGATCCGAACCCACGGCCAGCGGGGCAGGCTTGTGCCCGCCCCCGCCGTGATCTTTCTACTGCAGCTTGAGCGCCCGGTTCACGCCCGACAGAACGGCCTTCAGTGACGCCACGACGATGTTCTTGTCGATGCCGACGCCGAACAGGCTGGAGCCGTCGGCCAATCGCAGTTCCACATAGGCCACGGCAGAGGCATTGGCCCCCATGCCCATGGCGTGCTCGCGATAATCTGCCACATCGAAGCTGAGGCCGGTCTCCTTGCGGAGCGCATCCACGAAGCCATCGACCGGACCGTTGCCATGGCCGAGGATGGTCTTGAGGTTGCCATCCACTGTGATCTTGGCGACCACGTCCTGCTCGGTATGGTCGCTGCTGGCGCTATGGGAGACGAATCCATAGCGGCCATTGCCCTCGAGATATTCAGATTCGAACGCACCCCACAGCCGGTCGGCGGGCAGTTCGACGCCCTCCCCGTCGGCAATCGCCTGCACCACCTTGGAGAACTCGATCTGCAGCCGGCGCGGCAACTCGATGCCGTGCTCCTTTTCGAGGATATAGGCGATGCCGCCCTTGCCGGACTGCGAGTTGATGCGGATCACCGCCTCATAGGACCGGCCGAGGTCCAACGGGTCGATGGGGAGATACGGCACTTCCCACAGCGTCGCATTCGAGGCCGACATGGCCTTGAAGCCCTTGTTGATGGCATCCTGGTGGGAACCGGAGAAAGCCGTGAACACCAGTTCACCCGCATAGGGGTGGCGCGGGTGTACCGGCAGCTGGTTGCAGTATTCCGCCATGCGCACCAGATCATTGATGTTCGAGCAATCAAGCCCCGGGTCCACGCCCTGGCTGTACATGTTCATCGCCAGCGTCACGATGTCGACATTGCCAGTGCGCTCACCGTTACCGAACAGGGTGCCTTCCACGCGGTCGGCACCGGCCAGCAAGCCCAGTTCGGTGGCCGCCACGGCGCAGCCGCGGTCATTGTGCGGGTGCAGCGAAATCAGCACGCTGTCGCGCTTCTTGATGTTGCGGCAGAACCACTCGATCTGGTCGGCATGGACGTTGGGCGTCGACATCTCGACGGTGGCCGGCAGATTGAGGATCAGCTTCTTCTCCGGCGTCGGCTGGTAGCAGTCGATCACCGCCTCACAGATCTCCTTGGCGAAGTCCAACTCCGTTCCGGTGAAGCTCTCGGGTGAATACTCATGGCGGATCACCTCCTCCATGCCATACTCCTTCTCGAGCTGGCGGATGAGCGTTGCGCCCTTCACGGCAATATCGATGATGCCCGGCTTGTCCAGCTTGAACACCACGCGGCGCTGCAACTCGGAGGTCGAGTTGTAGAGATGGACGATGGCGCTCTTCACACCCTTCAGCGCATCAAATGTGCGGCGGATCAGTTCCTCGCGCGACTGGGTGAGCACCTGAATCGTCACCCCATCCGGGATCTTGTTATTGTCGATCAGGAAGCGGACGAAGTCGAAATCGGTCTGCGAGGCGGAAGGGAAACCGACTTCGATCTCCTTGAAGCCCATCTTCAGCAGCGCATCAAACATTCGCATCTTGCGGTCGTGGCCCATCGGCTCGATGAGCGACTGGTTGCCATCGCGCAGGTCCACCGAACACCACACCGGCGGGTGCGTGATGGTGCGGTTCGGCCACTGGCGGTCGGCCAGGTTCACGGGCGGAAACGGGCGGTATTTTTCGCGGGGAGACGTCATCATGGCGGGGTATCTTTCAGAGAGCCTGGCTTAGCTGGTTCGTTTCGATATCAGCCCCCCGAGAGCCAAGGCATATGCCCGGCCGGCCCTCAGGGGCAGCTAAGAAGGAGGCGGCCAAGCGCGAGCGGCAGCGAGAATGCTGCTGGCCTGAACAGGATGTTCCGCGCATTGGACATGGAACCCATATAGAGCAGCTCAACCTGGCATGCAACCATGCCGTCCAGCGGCCGCTGAAGCGCCAGGCCCGGCCCCCTCGCCCCCCCTCCATCCGCGCTTCCCTAGAAGCGGTAATCGACGCCGATGGCGATGTTCAGTGTGTAGAGATTGGCGCCACCCGAGTCATAGTCCGACCGGACCGAAAAGCCCGTGTCGGTTTCCGTGTAGGTGCTTTCACCGCGCATCTCGAAGAACTTGTCGAAAGCGACGGATGCAAAGACATCTGCCTTCTGGCTCACCGCATAGCCAGCCTTGCCGTTGAGCGCCAGATAGGGGGCCGGTTTCAGATGGTCGACGAAATTGAGATTCCGCAGCCAATGATCGTCGTCGGCCTCCGCACCGCTCAGCGTCATGCCGAGCCTCCCCTCAAGAGCCACCGACCAGAGCTCATGAGAGCCGGCATAGCCAAGGCCACCATAGAGAGCGGGCAGAGACTGGCGGTAGGAGATCACCTTGAGGTCGTCGTCAAAGCAGCCCCGCATGTCGAAATACTCGTAATCATAGCAGCCGCCATAGGCCGACCATTTGACATCGGTGTATTTGAAGCCGCCCAGCACCGAGAAACGGTTGAGCCCCGTCTCGAGCAGCAGGAGGGAGACACCCGCATCCAGCGTGTAATAGTGGTCGAGTTCCGTGTCGTC
>JBIIGF010000097.1:0-6488 GCA_044236665.1 Aestuariivirga sp.
GAAGCTGGCGCTGCCGCCGGCACTGGACCTTGCGGAGGAGGGGGCCTTTCTGGTGGCCCTGATCAAGCCGCAGTTCGAGGCGGGGCGCGAGGCGCTGGGCAAGGGTGGAATCGTCAGCGATCCTCTGGTGCATGCGCGCGTCTGCCAGGACATTGCGGCGTTTCTGCAATCGCAGGGCTGGCGCGTTCAGGGCGTCACCACCTCACCGGTCGACGGCGGCGATGGCAACCGCGAATTCCTCATCGCGGCGCGCAAGGGATGAGGTTCGGATGTCTGTCACCCCGGCGAAGGCTGGCATGACGTGCAATGATGGGAGACGAGAGCCTGAATATGGGCCCGTCAACCATCGTTCCGCTCTGACTGTAGAGAGCCGTGCTTATCCCACCTGACCGCGGTGGCGCAGGAAATGGTCGGCCAGCACGATCGCCATCATGGCTTCGCCCACCGGCACGGCGCGGATGCCGACGCAGGGGTCGTGGCGGCCCTTGGTCATCACATCCGCTTCCTCGCCAGAGGCCGTCACCGACTTTCGCGGCGTGAGGATGGAGGAGGTGGGCTTCACCGCGAAGCGTACCACGACATCCTGACCGGTGGAAATGCCGCCCAATATGCCGCCGGCATGATTTGAGAGGAATTCCGGCTTGCCGTGGCGCATGCGTATTTCATCGGCGTTCTGCTCGCCCGAGAATTCGGCGGCGGCAAAACCCGCGCCGATCTCGACGCCCTTCACCGCATTGATGCTCATCATTGCCGCGGCGAGGTCCTGGTCGAGCTTGCCATAGAGCGGCGCGCCCCAGCCCGCAGGTACGCCCGAGGCCGTCACCTCGATGACGGCGCCGATCGAGGAGCCGGATTTCCTGACGCCGTCGAGATAGTCCTCGAAGTGTTTGGCGGCCTTGGCATCGGGCGTGAAGAACGGGTTGCGGTCCACCTCCGACCAGTCCCAGTTGGTGCGGTCGATCCTGTGGGGACCCATCTGGATCAGCGCGCCCTTGATGGTGACGCCGGGAATGATCTTGCGGGCAATGGCGCCCGCCGCCACGCGGGCCGCCGTTTCGCGCGCCGAGGACCGGCCGCCGCCCTTGTAGTCGCGGATCCCGTATTTGGCCTGATAGGTCAGGTCGGCATGGCCCGGGCGGAAGGTGTCGCGGATCGCGGCATAGTCCTTGGAGCGCTGGTCGACATTCTCGATCATCAGCATGATCGGCGTGCCGGTCGTTACCGGGCCGTTGGTGCGTTCATCCTCGAAGACGCCGGACATGATCTTCACCTGGTCCGGTTCCTGGCGCTGGGTTGTGAAGCGCGACTGGCCGGGGCGGCGCTTGTCGAGGAAAGCCTGGATCTCTTCCGCTGTGAGCGGGATGTTGGGCGGGCAGCCATCGACGATCGCGCCAAGGGCGGGCCCGTGGCTCTCGCCGAAGGTGGTGACGCGGAACAGGTGGCCGAAGGTGTTGTGGGACATGGGACTTAACTAGGCCGCATCGGCCCTCGCGTCAAACCACTCGGCCTTGCCATTGGCCAGCTTGCAGTAGAAACCCTGATGCATGACGAGTTCGAACACATCGCGGGCGGATAGCCCGGCGATTTCCGCAATGAGGCAGCGGCCAATGGCACCGTGCGCGACGACGACCGTCGGCCGGTCGAGACGGTCCAGCCACTGCGTGATGCGGATGTTACCGTCCTCATAGCTTTCGCCCTGTTCGGGCCGCCACACGAAGCGATCCTCGGGGTGGGCCGGGTAAATGGGCGAGGCCTTGAGTTCCCAGAAGGGCTTTCCCTCCCACACGCCAAACCCCAGTTCCTTGACGGCTGGCTCGATGGCGATCTGCGGCGGTTCGAGGGCCAGGGCTTCGGCGATGTAGCCCATGGTCTGTCGCGCCCGCAGCATGGGGCTAACGACGAAGCCGACGTCGGGCGAAAACTCCTGCACCATGGTGAGGGCACGCGCCACGGCGCGGGCCTGGCCGTGGCCTTTCTCGTTGAGGGGGATGTCGGTCCAGCCCTGAATCAAGCCCTGAACGTTCCAGTCCGTCTCGCCGTGGCGGACGAAGTAGATGGGAGGCCGTGCCTTACTCACCGCTGCCGTTCACCGTGATGTCGGGTGCTTCTGGATTCTTCATGCCGACGATATGGTAGCCCGCATCGACATGCAGGATCTCGCCAGTAACGCCACGGCCGAGGTCGGACAGCAGGTAGAGGCCTGAATCGCCCACCTCGTCGATGGTGACGGTGCGGCGCAGCGGCGCGTTGTATTCATTCCAGCGCAGGATGTAGCGGAAATCGCCAATGCCGGAGGCCGCAAGCGTCTTGATCGGCCCGGCGGAAATCGCATTGACGCGGATCGCCTTGGGGCCGAGGTCCGCCGCCATGTAGCGCACCGATGCTTCAAGCCCCGCCTTCGCCACGCCCATTACATTGTAATGCGGCATCCATTTTTCCGCACCATAGTAAGTCAGTGTCAGCATCGAGCCGCCATTGTTCATCAGCTTCTCGGCGCGCTGGGCGACGGCGGTGAAGGAGTAGACCGAGATGAACATGGTCTTGGTGAAATTGTCAGGCGTCGTATCCACATAGCGGCCCGTCAACTCGTCCTTGTCGGAGAAGGCGATGGCGTGAACGAGGAAGTCGAGTGAGCCCCATTCCTTCTGGATGGTGTCGAAGGTCGCGTCCATTGATGCCATGTCGGTCACATCGCAGGGAACCACGATGCGGGAGCCCAGTTCGGCGGCGAGCGGCTCGACTCGCTTCTTCAGGGCGTCGCCCTGATAGGTGAAGGCCAGCTCTGCGCCCTGTGCAGCACAGGACTTGGCGATGCCCCAGGCGATTGAGCGATTGTTTGCAACGCCCATGATAAGGCCGCGCTTGCCTGCCATCAAACCCTTGTTATCGCTCATGATTGCCCGCCAGAGAAGAGGAAGCCGGATGGTTTCCGGTGGCAGTTTACTTGGCACAATCCCCTCGGCAGGTCCACAGGAAAGACAGCGCGGAACCCGCTGTTGATCCCCATGCCACCGCGGTGGCATAAGGCAGGTGACATTCAGGAAAGTCCGGAGCCGCAAGGCGTCGGGATAAGATACATGGCCTTGAGCGACATTTCCAAACTGACGGCCTCGGCGGGATTTACCGAGCGCAATGACCCTTTCGCCCTGTTCGGCGAGTGGCTGGAGGAGGCCGGAAAATCCGAGCCGAACGACCCCAATGCCATGGCGCTGGCTACGGTGGACGAGGAAGGCCTGCCCAATGTGCGCATGGTGCTGCTCAAGGGCTTCGATGAGCGGGGCTTCGTGTTCTACACCAATTTCGAAAGCCAGAAGGGCCAGGAAATCCTCGGCACCATGAAGGCAGCCTTGTGCTTTCATTGGAAATCCCTGCGCCGACAGGTGCGGGTGCGCGGTATCGTTGAGGAAGTTTCCAAGGTGGAGGCCGATGCCTATTTCGCCTCCCGCCCGCGCGACAGCCGCATCGGTGCCTGGGCCTCCCAGCAGTCCCGCCCGCTCGAAAGCCGCTTCGCGCTGGAAACGGCGGTGGCGCTCAACACGGCGAAATACGCGATCGGCGAAGTGCCGCGCCCGGCCCATTGGTCAGGCTTCCGCATCATGCCGCTGTCCATCGAATTCTGGCACGACCGGCCGTTCCGCCTGCATGACCGGGTGGTATTCCGCCGGCCAGACGAGGCGGCCGGCTGGTCCAAGACGAGGCTTTATCCGTGAACGCGACCAGTGACACCGAACGCAAGACCCTGATTCTCACCGGTGCCTCGCGTGGCATCGGCCACGCCACGGTGAAGCGCTTCTCTACCGCCGGATGGCGGGTCATCACCTGCTCGCGCCAGCCCTTCCCTGAGGACTGCCCGTGGGATGCGGGACCTGATGATCACATCGTCGTCGATCTCGCCTCATCCGCCGACACGCATGCGGCGATCCACCAGATGAAGGAGCGGCTGAAGGCGCAGGGCTCCAAGCTGCATGCGCTTGTCAACAATGCCGCGATCAGCCCCAAGAAGCCGGGCGGCGCGCGCCTCAACACCATCGAGACCTCGGAAGAGGACTGGAAGACGGTGTTCCAGATCAACTTCTTCGCCCCCATCATGCTGGCACGCGGCCTGATGGATGAACTCGTTGCCGCCAAGGGCGCGGTAGTGAATGTCACCTCCATTGCAGGCTCGCGCATGCACCCGTTTGCCGGTGCCGCCTATTCGACCTCGAAGGCGGCGCTGGCGGCGCTGACACGCGAAATGGCCGGCGACTTCGGCCCGCATGGCGTGCGCGTCAACGCCATTTCACCGGGCGAGATCGAAACGTCGATCCTGTCTCCGGGTACTGAAAAGCTGGTGGCGCAAATTCC
This sequence comes from Aestuariivirga sp., assembly GCA_044236665.1. Classification (GTDB taxonomy): domain Bacteria; phylum Pseudomonadota; class Alphaproteobacteria; order Rhizobiales; family Aestuariivirgaceae; genus Aestuariivirga. Next base: position 4,345 of record JBIIGF010000097.1, read on the forward strand.
GCAGCGCCGCCTCGGCCAGCCGGAAGAAGTCGCGAGGGCCATTTATTTTCTGTGTACGGACAGTTCAAGCTATGTGAACGGCGCCGAGCTTCACATCAATGGCGGCCAGCATGTCTGACGGCCGCCTCCGGCCGGAAACCATAGCCGCGCATGCGCTGCGTGCGGTGGATGAATCAACGGGGGCGGTGGTGCCCCCGATCCATACATCCACCACCTACGCACGCGATGAGAACTATCAGCCGAAGCTGAAGGAAAACTACGTCCGCAACGGCAATCCGACGCTCTGGCAGGCGGAGGAGGCGATTGCCGCGCTGGAATGCGGCACATCGGCGCTTCTGTTCGCATCTGGCATGGCGGCGATCACAACGCTGTTCGAGACGGTGCCTCAGGGCGCGCATGTCGTTGCGCCGGATGTGATGTATTACGGCACGCGCGACTGGCTGAAGCGGCTGGAAGGCCTTGGCCGCATCAGGCTCACCCTGTTCAACCCGGCGGAGCCTGATGCGCTGCACGCCGCGTTGCGGAGGGGTGAGACGGACCTCGTCTGGATCGAAACACCCCTGAACCCCACCTGGGACGTGATCGACATCCGGGCAGCAGCGGAAGCGGCCCATGCCGCCGGTGCGCTGCTTGCGGTTGACGCGACCGCCACGGGTGCCGTCACCACGCAGCCACTGAAACTCGGTGCGGATATCGTGTTTCATTCGGCCACGAAATATCTGAATGGTCACTCGGACGTGCTGGCCGGGGTGCTGGTGACGTGTGAGGAGACGGCGCGCTGGAAGGTGATCGCCACGCTACGCACCAAGATGGGAGCGCCGCTGCCGCCCTTCGAGTGCTTTATGCTGATGCGCGGCATGCGCACCCTGTTCGTGCGCTATCGCCAGGCCTCCGCCAATGCGCTGGCCATCGCCCGTCATTTCGAGACCCATCCGAAGGTGGAGCGCGTTCTCTATCCGGGGCTTGCCTCACACAAGGGCCACGCCATCGCAGTTCGTCAAATGACGGATGGTTTCGGTGGCATGATGTCCTTTCTCGTGCGGGGCGGTTTCGAGGACGCGAAGCGCCTGTGCACGCGGCTGAAGGTGATCGTGCCCGCCACATCGCTCGGCGGTGTCGAGAGCCTTGCCGAGCACCGCAAGACGGTGGAGGGGCCTGCAAGCCCGGTGCCGGACAATCTGGTGCGCTTCTCCATCGGCATCGAGCATGTGGATGATCTGATCGCCGATATCGCGCAGGCGCTCGAGAGCATATGAGGCAGTCTGAGCCCGATGGTGCGGTGCCAGTCGCGCGCCCCGAACGGGAGGCTCTCGAGCACCTGCGGGAACTGGCGGCACAGCATCCTCGGGGTCAGCGGCCCGGCATGCGGGCCGCCGCCGCGATGCTCCTTGAGACGGATGTAGACGTGCCACCGGATGGCGTTCCTCTCGCGGTGCATGGCAGATCCCTGCGCCTGCTGCCGCGCCGCGTGTTCAACCCAACGGGCAGGGGAACCGGTGCCGTCGAACTTTTCGCCCTGCAGGATGAGGACAGGGGTACGGTCACGGGCCGCCTGATCCGCAAGCGCATTCACCGGACCGCGCTCGATGTCTCCAATATCCGCTGGCTGACGGAAGCCTTGTTCTACCTCGACGCCGCCCCACAGATCGCCTGCGAAGGCATCAGGTTTCCGGCGCTCCATGGCTGCCGTACCGGAGAAGATTCGGTGATACTGGTCATGGAATTTCTCGGCAACCGGCCAGCGTCGCTTCCGGCTTTGGAATTGCTGCGCTCCAGCGCACGCGCGGTTGGCCTGATCGGTGGGTTTACCCATCTCCATCAGGTTTATGAGAAGCCGTGGATGGAACGCGTCACGCACCGGCTGAAGCCGGAGGCGCTGCTGGCGCTGCAGTATCTGGTGCTGGAATGCCTGCCAGGTGCTGAGGGGGAGCACTGCCTTGCGGCCATTGAGGGCTTCATCGACACGCCACAGCTTCACCACTCAATGGCTGAGCAGGGCATGGCGTGCCTTGTCCATGGCGATGCGCATTTCCGGAACGTCCTGCCGCTGGCGGACGGCACGATCGGTCTCATCGACTGGAGCCATGCCGGGCGTGGCTTGATCGGGGAAGACCTGGCACGGCTGATGCTTCCGTCATTCATGG
>JBIIGF010000098.1:0-6443 GCA_044236665.1 Aestuariivirga sp.
AGCCTGCCGTCGATGGCCGCATAGAGGGGCGTCTTGCCCTGCTGGCCGAGACGCTCCGCCGTGGCGCGGAACATACCGACATCAAGGCCACATGCCGCCATGTAGCGGTCCGCCCCGATGGCCACCTCATGGCCGAGAGCCACGCCCTTCGCGCCGAAGCCCGGAACCGCCTCGAAGCCGGTAACGGCGGGAATGGCAAGCCCCCTGGCGCGCGCGGCCGCAACGATGGCGGCGGCGATCGGATGCTCCGACTGGCTTTCAACGGCGGCGGCCAGCGCCAGCGCCTCATCCGGGTGAACTCCGGGGGCCACGTCAAAGTCCGTCAGTTCAGGATGGCCTGCCGTCAGCGTGCCGGTCTTGTCGAGCGCAATCACCTCCGCATTGCGCAGTGTCTGCAGCGCCTCGCCCTGCCGGAACAGAATGCCCAGTTCGGCGGCGCGGCCGGTGCCCACCATGATGGAGGTGGGCGTCGCCAGCCCCATGGCGCAGGGGCAGGCAATGATCAGCACCGCCACTGCATTGACGAGGCCGAAGGTCAGCGCGGGTTCCGGCCCGGCGAAGAACCAGACGAGGAAGGTCAGCGCGGCAACCGCCATGACGGCGGGCACGAACCATGCGGTGACGCGGTCTACCAGCGCCTGGATGGGAAGCTTGGCGCCCTGCGCCTGCTCCACCATGCGGATGATCTGCGAGAGAAGCATGTCGGCTCCCACCCGCGTGGCGCGGAAGGTGAGGCTGCCGGTCTTGTTGACGGTGCCGCCGGTGACATTCGCGCCGGCGGCCTTCGCCACCGGAACGGGCTCGCCGGTGATCATGGCCTCATCGACGAAGGACGCGCCATCGGTCACCACGCCATCGACGGGCAAGCGTTCGCCCGGGCGCACCTGCACGATGTCTCCGGCTACCACCTGATCGAGCGGAATGTCGGTGAAGCTGCCCGCGCGCTCCACCCGGGCGGATTTCGGCTGCAGGCCCACCAGCCTGGCCACCGCCGCGCCGGTGCGGCCCTTGGCGCGCACTTCCAGCAGGCGCCCCAGCAGGATGAGCGTGATGATGACGGCGGAGGCCTCATAATAGACGTTCACCGTTCCAGCGGGCAGCAGGTCCGGCCAGAAGGTGGCGATGACCGAATATCCCCAGGCCGCCGTGGAGCCCAGCACCACCAGCGAATTCATGTCGGGCGCGAAATGCGCCAGCGCCGGAATGCCCTGCCTGTAGAAGCGCAGGCCCGGGCCGAACTGAACCAGCGTTGCCAGCACGAAATAGAAGACATGCAGCCAGGAGAGGTTCATGCCGTGCAGCCAGTGCATGAACCCGGGAATGAGGTGGGAGCCCATCTCCAGAACGAACAGCGGCGCGGTGAGACTGGCCGCCAGCCAGACATCGCGCCTCAGCGCCTCATATTCGGCTTGCTTGGCGGCCTGCCGCGCATTACCGGCCTCCGCCGAGGTGGCCAGCCGCTGCGGCTCATAGCCCGCCTTGCGGATGGCGGCTTCGATGGCTGGAAGCGGTGTTCCCGCCACCATCGTCACCGTGGCCCGCTCGGTGGCCAGATTGACCGCGGCGGAGATGACGCCCGGAACCGTCGCAATGGCCTTTTCCACGCGCCTCACACAGGAGGCGCAGGTCATGCCCGCCACACCCAGTTGCAGCGTCTCGCGCGTGACGTGGTATCCGGCGGCTTCGATGGCAGCGATCACTGACGCCGGGCTGGCAGGCGCCGCGAGGCGCACATCCGCTTGTTCGGCGGCGAGGTTGACGGAGGCGCTGGCAACCCCATGCACAGCCGAAATCGCCTTTTCCACCCGGCGCACACAGGTGGCGCAAGTCATGCCTTCGATGGGAAAGCTCTGCAGCGGCAATGCAGTCTGGTCGGCCATGGGCGCAAATCCTTGGATGACGCGCGGTATGGACCTTCCAAACATGGGAGGGTCAAGGAAAATCTTCAAGCTATGGCCTGCCCTTGACCTTCCAACGCTGGCAAGCCCCACCTTGTTGGCATCGTCACACAAGGAAGGATATGATTGAATGGATTCTGATGCGCAGGCCCGGGCCTGCTGCGGATGCGGCGCATCCGGCACACGGCCCGGTCAACGCGGCTCAGCCGCCGAAGGAAAGGATACGAGGCTCATGACGTTCAACGTTCCCGACATGACCTGCGGCCATTGTGTTTCAACGATCACCAAGGCGGTCAAGACCATGGATGCCGGTGCCGAGGTCACGGCGGACCTCGCAACCGGAACCCTCCGCGTTAAGACCACCGCACCGGCAGCGGCTGTATCCCGGGCGCTGGAGGACGCAGGCTACCCCAATACGCAAGCCTGACCAGGCCGTGCCGCTTTCCCGTTTCGCTTTCAAGGCGAGTTCGGCTAGCCTCTTGCCGTGAGTGATCGGAGTGACCGTGCAGCAGGAAGATACCCCAAGCGAAGAGTTCAAGAGGCCGGACAAGCCCAGCCGCCTGTCGGACATCGTGAAGTCCCTCGACAGGCACGAGGACACCACCATCGGCGCATTGGTGGATTCATTGGGCGAGCGGGCCTTCGGTGCCCTGATGTTCATCTTTGCCGTTCCCAACGCGCTCCCGACGCCGCCTGGCACATCGGCGATCCTCGGGCTGCCGCTGGTCATCCTCACATGGCAGGTCATGATGGGCCGCCAGACGCTCTGGCTGCCCCAGGCGGTACGCCAGCGCAAGATCTCGCGCGACATGCTGCAGACCTTCGTCACCAAGGTCACGCCCGTCATGGGCAAGCTGGAACGCGTCCTGAAGCCACGGTTCGGCCTGCTGGTCACGTCCAACCTGGCGGAGCGGGTGATCGGCTTCATTACATTCATGCTTGCCATCATCCTGTTCCTGCCGATTCCGTTCGGCAACATTCCTCCGGCCCTCGCGGTCAGCTGCATTGCACTCGGACTGGCGGAAAGAGACGGTCTGGCCGTGCTTGTGGGCTACGTCTTCGCGCTGGCGGCCGCGGCCCTGCTCGCCCTGGTATCATCCGCCCTCTATGCGGCGGCGGTTGCCTTCTTCAACACCCTGCTGGGCTATATCTGAGCGCCACACGGCTTCCCCTTGTCCGCCAATCCTGCTATCGGCCCTGTCACATCTGCCCTGCTCATTGAAATCGAAGGATCTGTTCCCTGTGTCTTCTCCCGTTCTCACCGTGATGACTGCCGCCGTCCGCAAGGCGGCACGTACGCTGCAGCGCGACTATGGCGAACTCGCCAATCTCCAGGTGTCGCAGAAGGGACCGGGAGACTATGTGACCGCCGCCGACAAGCGCTGTGACAAGATCCTCAGGGAAGAACTGGCCAAGGTGCGCCCGGGTTATGCCTTCCTGACCGAGGAAACCGGCGTGGTGCCGGGCACCGACCCCGACCACCGCTTCATCATCGACCCGATCGACGGCACGATGAACTTCATGCATGCGGTGCCGTTCTTCGCCATCACCATCGCGCTGGAACGCAAGGATGAGCTGGTCGCCGCCATCACCTACAACCCGATCACCGACGAGATGTACACCGCCGAAAAGGGCGGCGGCGCCTTCCTCAACAACAAGCGTCTGCGCGTCGCCCAGCGCCGCGACATCCACGAGACGCTGGTGAGCTACGAGGTGCCCCACCGCGGCGGCAAGGACCTGCCGCTGTCGCGCGCCGAACTCTCGGTGCTGCAGGCGCGCGTCGTCGGCATCCGCGGCCCCGGCTCCGCCGCGCTGTCGCTCGCCTATGTGGCGGCGGGCCGTTTCGACGCCATGGTCTGCCGCAACATCAACTCGTGGGATATCGCGGCCGGCATCCTGCTGGTGCGCGAGGCCGGCGGCTTCGTGGCCGACCCCGACAGCGACAAGAACCCGATGGATACCGGCAACATCCTCGCCACCAACGCCGATCTGCTGCCCCAGTTCAAGGATGCGCTGGGCAAAGCCCGCGCAGCGTGACCCTGCCCTCTGCGCAAACGGTAAAGGAGAAACGCCATGAGCGAGCTTCACTGGAAATCCGCGGCGAAACTGGTCAAGGGTTACGCCCGGAAGAAGTTCTCCCCTGTCGAGGTGGCGAAGAGTTGCCTCGCGCAGATCGAGCGCCACGAAAAGCAGCTCAACGCCATGGTCGAGATTCGTCCCGAGGAGGCGATTGCCGCCGCGCGCGGCAGCGAAAAACGCTGGATGAAGGGCGAGCCGCAAGGCCCCGTGGATGGCGTTCCAACCCTCATCAAGGATCTGCTTCTGGTGCGAGGCTGGCCGACGCTGCGCGGCTCCCGTACGCTGGCGAAGGACCAGGCCTGGGACCAGGATGCGCCGAGCGTGGCCCGGCTCCGTGAATGCGGCGCGGTGTTCCTCGGCTCCACCACCACCCCGGAATTCGGCTGGAAGGGCGTGACCGACTCGCCCCTGACCGGCATCACCCGCAACCCGTGGGACGTGACCAAGACACCGGGCGGATCGTCAGGGGGGTCTTCGGCCGCTGCCGCCGCGGGCTATGCCCCGCTGACGCTCGGCACCGATGGCGGCGGTTCGATCCGCATTCCGGCGGGCTTCACCGGCATCTTCGGCCACAAGCCATCCTTCGGGCGGGTTCCGGCCTATCCGATCTCGCCCTTCGGCACGGTCGCCCATGTGGGACCGATGACCCGCAGCGTGGAAGACGCCTGCCTGATGATGAATGTCATTTCCCAGCCCGATGCCCGCGACTGGTACTCGCTGCCCTATGACGGCATGGACTATGCCGGTATGCTGTCAAAGAAGCTGAAGGGGCTCCGCATCGCCTTCAGCCCGGCGCTCGGCTATGTGAATGTCGATCCCGACATCGCCCAATTGGTCCGGACTGCTGTCACGGTGCTGGAAGAACTGGGCGCAAAGGTCGAGGAGGTGGACCCCGGCTTCGAGGACCCTGCCAGCTGTTTCCGCATTCTCTGGTGGTCGGGCGTGCGCGCCCTGCTCGGGTCTCTGCCGGCGGCGAAGAAAAAGCTCCTCGATCCCGCCCTCAAGGATGTGCTGGAGCAGTCCATGTCGATCAGCCTCGACGACTACCAGAACGCGGTGAAGGAGCGCGGTGCGCTCGGCAGCCGGATGCGCCAGTTCATGGAGCGTTATGACCTGCTGGTGACCCCCACCCTCCCCATCCCGGCTTTCGAGGCCGGAAAGCTGGCACCCGGCCGCATCAGCGCCACGGGGAAATGGGTGAACTGGACGCCCTTCAGCTATCCCTTCAATCTCACCCAGCAACCCGCCGCCAGCGTGCCATGCGGCTTCACCGCCACGGGCCTTCCGGCGGGCCTGCACCTCGTAGGCCGCATGTTCGATGACGCAACCGTGCTGCGTGCCGCCCATGCCTATGAGCAGGCGACCGACTGGCACAAGGCGAGGCCCCCGGGATTCTGAACACCTCGGGCAGGCAAGCCCCAATGGCTGGCAGATGAATGGGCCACAAGGCATGCGGCCACCTTGGAATTGCTTTCAATAAGCTGCTGTGCCAACACCTTCGCGCTCATTCCTGCAACTTATCACCAAGTCGCAACTTGCCTGGAGTTAACCCGACATGAAGAGGCTTCTCGCCGCGCTCTGCCTGACCACCGCCCTGATCTCCGCACCAGAAGCGCAATCCGCTGACGTGGCCCTCGCGCCGTTCTACAAGAGCGTGACCGCGATGAAGCCGGACGGCGCCCTGGGCAAGGTCATTGCACAGGAGAAGATCGATACGTCGATCCCCGGTGCCGATGCCTGGCGCATCGCCTATATCTCGTCCGATCTTCACGACAAGCCGACGATTTCGACCGGCCTGGTCATCGCGCCGCAGGGAACGCCGCCCGCTGGCGGCCGCCCCATCGTGGCATGGTCCCATGGCACCACCGGCACGGCACAGAATTGCGGTCCCTCGCAGGTGCTCGATCCGGCACAGGATCTCAATGAATACTTCCTCATCGGCGGCACATCATGGACCGACTTCGGCGTGCCGGCCGCCACCGACTTCATCAAACAGGGTTATGTGCTTGTCGCCACCGATTATCAGGGGCTGGGCGGTGGTGGAAAGCACCAATACGCGATCGCCGCCACACAAGGGCGCGACCTCATCAACTCGATCCGCGCCGTGGGCAGCCTTGGGCTCTCGGGCGACAACCGGAAGGCTGTGATCTATGGCTGGTCGCAGGGCGGCGGTTCGGTGCTTGCCGCCGCAAGCTCAACCACCTACCTGAACCAGAAGAACACCGCCTTCGACGATATTGAGATCATCGGTGGGGTGGCCCTGGCGCCGTTTGCCATCGGCCCGATGATCCCCAAGGAGGCCCTCACGGATGAAGCCGCTGCAGGAAAAATGTATCAGGCGCTGACGGCGGCCTTCGACGACAACGTCTTCAACTTCGCCCACCTCGCGATGAGCCTGTGGGCAATGGAAGGCACCTTCCCCGGCTTGAAGCTGACCGATCTCTTCACGGCAGACGGCGCAAGGAT
>JBIIGF010000099.1:0-6383 GCA_044236665.1 Aestuariivirga sp.
AGCTGGGCCTGCATGTTCCTCTATATCCGGCACATCAGCGAGCAGGACGAGGATGACAGCAGCAGCGCCATCATGGCCAACGCTGCATTCGACTGGGAGGAAACCCTGCCCGCCGCCATGGCCGAATTCCTGCCCGATCCGCCACCGCTGCAAGCTGCTTCCACGCTCAATTCCGCAATCGTTTCCAAGAACCCTGCCAACAGCAATGCTGATGTGCGGCGCGACACCGCACCGCCCGATGAGTTGAGCCTGGCCCGCGTCAGCGAAATCGTGGCGTCGCTCCGCCAAACCCCGAGAGACACCGAGGCCGCATAGGGCGGCACGCCAATGGCGACCCCGGCAGGATTCGAACCTGCGACCTAGTGCTTAGAAGGCACTTGCTCTAGTCCAGCTGAGCTACGGGGTCTGAAGCGGGGCTTCAGTGGGTCCAGTTGACGGACCGGCCGAACTTGAAATTGTCGGAGTAGGACTTCTTGATGACCTTCGATGCCGGGGCTTCCGGCAGGATGGTGTAGGCGAGGCCTTCGCGCTGGCAATAGGCCACGGCGTCCTCGACGGACGGGAAGCTCAGCTTCACCTGCTGGCGGGTGTCGGCTGACGACGTCCAGCCCATGAGGGGATCAACCGTGCGCGGCCTGGTGGCCACATGTTCGACCACCCAATGGTCAGACTTCGCCTTGCCGGACTGCATGGCGCTGCGGGTGGGTTTGTAGATGCGGACGGTCATGTCTGTCTCTTCTCAATCGCGCGGTCTGGCGCTCGCTCATGCGGAAGGCCCGTGGTCGGGGTGGCCAGATTCGAACTGACGACCCCCTGCGCCCAAGGCAGGTGCGCTACCAGACTGCGCTACACCCCGAATACGGTCTTCGTTGCACGAGCCTCATATCCGATTATGGCGGCCGGGGGCAAGGCTTGGGGAAGGCTATTCGACGTCTTCGAACAGGCGGTGGTATACTTTGTCCCCCGCCCGGATGCCGTGCTTCTTCGTGACGCCCCCCGCCAGTTCCAGAACCGCCAGCACCGGTTCCGATATGCCCACGCGGTCCAGCGAATGGGGCACGGTGTTCTCGGCGATATAGGCGATGGTGCCATCCTTGCGGATGAACAGCATGTCGAGCGAGATATAGGTGTTCTTCATCCACATCCAGACGGGGCGCGGCTCCCCTAAGTCGAACAACATGCCGCGGTCTTCCGGCAGGCGCTGGCGGAACATCAGGCCGCGGCCGCGCAATTCCTCCGTATCGGCGATTTCCACGGTGAACATCACCGCGTCGTCCTCGGTGGCAATCGTCAGCGGTTCGATCTTTGAAAGTGGCGCGTCCTGGGCGGACGCTGCAGCGGGCGGCAGCAGTGCGAGCAGCACGAACAGCGCAAGGTTAAGGGCGTGGCGTATCATGGCCGCTTTTCCTTCCCGCCGAATTGTTGCTGAAAAATGGCTTACTGCGTGTGGGCCGGGCCGCCTTCAAGCGAGAGGCGCACTTCAGCCGCCATCTTGCCCTTGGGGCCGTCGCCGAAGCGGACATAGATCCAGGTGTCGGGCTGCAGGTCGGCAATCGCGGTCTTCCGCAGCGTCTCCATGTGAATGAAGATGTCCGGGCCGTTGTCGCTCTCGGCGGCGAAGCCGAAACCGCGGGCGCGGTTGAACCACTTCACGCGGGCGCGAACCCACGCGCTGTTCGGCGTCACGGTGGTGTGGGTCCGCGGCCGGCGCTCCACCGGGTTGATGGCGGTCGATGCATCGACCGTCAGCACCCGCAGGCACTGATAGCCCTTCTGGCGCGCCACGGCCTCGCACACGACGCGGGTGCCCTCGAGCGGCGCGTCGAAGCCGTCGCGCTTCAGGCAGCTCAGATGCAGCAGCACGTCCTGCATGCCATTGTCCGGGATGATGAAGCCATAGCCACGGCCCACGTCGAACCACTTGACCAGACCGCTTACCTGCACGATGCGAATGTTGCTTTCGGGCGTATCGTTCAGTGTCGGAACTGCCTCGCCCTTCAATTCGCCGCTTACTGCCATCTCACCAACTCTGTCCTGGGCACAGCCTTTTCAAGAACCGCCCTGCCGCCATTTTGCCCCAATCTGGCCAAATCCGGCGGATTTGTACAGAGCACGTTCCGGTGTCCGTGTGGAAAAACAACAGCCGGAGCCGGTCATAGACCGCGCAACCCCGACTCACGCGGCGTCACAGTTTCGCAAGCGACGGGAAATCCTTGATAATTTGGCCTCAAACCGCATCTGACACCGGCCTGCGTCACGGCTGCAACACTTGCCGGAAATCTTGCGCGAAGCGCTCGCGCCACCTGCGGAACGGCAGGCCGCGCCCACTTCTGCTTGCGATTCGCATTCAGGCGGGCGGCAGGCGGCGCATCACCGCTGCCATCACCTCGCCGATCTCGGCATGGATCACGAGGTCGGCGAGGCCATCGAGACCCGTCTCCTCGCGGTTGATGATGACCAGCGGCGTGCGGTTCTGCTTCGCCAGAACCGGAAAGCCCGCCGCCGGAAACACCTGCAGCGAAGACCCGACGGCAAGGAACAGATCGGCATTGAGGGTCACGGCGCGGCCATCCGCCATTTCCTGCTCCGGCATGGGCTGGCCGAAGGAGATGGTGGCCGATTTCACGATGCCGCCGCAGCCCTCGCAACTGGGCGGCCTGGCCGCACGGCTGATCACCTCCTCGACCCAGTCGATCTCGTGGCGGCGGCCGCAATCGAGGCATTTGGCAAAGGTTCCGTTGCCATGGATTTCAATAATGCGCTCGCGCGGCACGCCCGCTGCCTCATGCAGCCCGTCGATGTTCTGGGTGATGATGTGCGCGACATGGCCGCGCCGCATCAACTCCGCAACCGCAAGATGCCCCTCACCGGGCTTGGCCGCACCGATCGTCTCGCGGATCATCAGGAAGCGCCGCCACGCCTCCAGACGCGTATCCTCGCTGCTGAGGAATTCCTTGAAGTCGATGGGCTTGTACCTGGTCCAGAAGCCACCGGGCGAGCGGAAGTCCGGTATGCCGCATTCGGTGGAGATCCCCGCCCCGGTGAACACCACCGCCTGCCTGGCGCGCTGGACCATTCCGGCCAGTTCTTCTATGTCTTCATCAAACACGAGGTGATCCCATGAAATATCTGCACACCATGATCCGCGTCGCCAATCTGGAGCAATCGCTGGATTTCTTCATCAACAAACTGGGCTTCGTGGAACAGCGCCGCTACGACAACGAGAAGGGCCGCTTCACGCTGGTCTTCGTGGCCGCCCCCGAAAGCCCCGACGCGCCGGTGGAACTGACCTATAACTGGGACCCCGAAGTCTATACAGGCGGGCGCAACTTCGGCCATCTGGCGCTCGGCGTGGACAACATCTACGACTATTGCGCCAATCTGCAGAAGCACGGCATCACCATCAACCGCCCGCCGCGCGACGGCCGCATGGCCTTCATCAAGACACCCGACGGCATCTCGATCGAACTCCTGCAGAAGGGCGATGCCCTCCCCGTGGCTGAGCCGTGGATCTCGATGCAGAACACGGGAACGTGGTGACGGCCTGAGGGGGTCACCAGACCCCGTCAACCTCATAGGCCTCGTCCATGCCGGGCCAGGGCGGCATGGTGGTGCCGACGCAGTCGAGCGGTTCCTCGCCATCATTGCGGAACTGGAAATGCGCGCCCACCGGAATGGACAGCGACACGCCGGGGTGAAGCTCCACCGTTTCCTCGATGGCGCCGAGCTTGCGCCACATGCGGCCGCGGCCCTGGAGCACCAGCCACACCTCTTCCACCGTGCGGTGCGCCACGGCCTTCGAGACAGCGCCCCGAGGAAGCGAGAACTGCGCCATGCTGCCGCGTGAGGTGGCGGCCAGCAGCCGCACCTCCGAGCCATCGGGCGCGATCACATCAGGCAATTCCGATTTCCGCCGCGTGTGAAAGCTCATGCCATCAACTGCCCGCCATTCACCTCGATCGTCTGGCCGGTGACATAGGCGGACGCCTTGTCGCTGGCGAGATAGAGGAAGGTTCCGGCGCAATCCTCCGCGAGGCCCAGCCGCTGCATGGGAATCACCTTGCGCGTCGCCTCGCGCTTGGCCTCGTCCGAGAAGCGGTCATGGAAGGCGGTGTGGATGGTGCCGGGCGACACGCAGTTCACCCGGATGCCGCTACCCACCAACTCCTTCGCCAGCGTCTTCGAGAAGCCGGAGATGAAGGCCTTCGCCCCCGCATAGACGGAGCCCCCGGCACTCGAGCCAACGCGCGCCGCAATCGAGGTGACATTGATGATGTTGCCGGCACCCTGCGCCTTCATCAGCCCCGCGGCGATGCGGCAGCAATGGATGAGCTGGCGGCAATTGATGTCGAACACCTTGTCGATGAAGTCATCGCTGAGATCCGCCAGCGGCACACGCGCGACGAGGCTTCCGGCATTGTTCACCAGCACGTCGATGCGGCCGAAGCGGGCGAGTGCCGCGTCCATCAGTTTCTGCGGCGCGCCCTGCTCCGTCAGGTCGAGCTTCAGCGTGGCGATGCCGGCCTTCTCGATGGCAGCGAGTTCCGCGCCGCCGCCGAAATACTGCGCGAACACCTTCGCACCGGCCGCCGCGAAGGCGAGCGAGGCCGCACCGCCTATTCCGGTGACGCCACCCGTCACCACCACGACCTTGCCCTTCAGATCATCAAACATAAGCCCTACCCTTCCGACTTCCGGCGCTTGCCGAGCCCGCGCACGATGGAGGTCATAGCGGGAATGAGAAGCCCCGTCACCGCCGCACCCTGAACGCCGCCGCCCAGCACATCGGTGAGCGAGGCGGACTTCACCTCCGCCTCCAGGGACTGGCCCGCCATGCTGCGGATCTCCTCCGCCATGGCAAGCTCCGGCCCGGGCTTCAACGTGGCCGCCACCGCGAGGGCCACAACAGCCAGACCGGCATTGATGAGGCCAAGCCCCACCGGCGTCCACACAGCGCCCCACAGCGGCAGCAGGAATTCATAAACTCCGATGTTGACGAACACGAGGCCCAGCCCCGCGAACAGCAGCGCGAAGGCCAGAAACGCGCCGCGCCGCATGGCATGGGCAAGCTTTGCCTGCGCCACGAGGATTTCACCGCGGATGATGAGCCGCACATGGCGCGGCAGATTGTGGATGTTCATGGCCCTGCCTCTTTCCTTCTTTCTGGGTACGCCGGTGTCAGCGCGCCGTCAGCCTGCCGATCACGATGCCCAGCGCCAGCGCGCCCGCCACCGTGGCGACGGGGTGTTCGGCGATGGTGTCTTCCGCGTCCTCCAGCATCTGGTGAACGAGGCGGTTCAACTCGGCGATCTGGCCAGTGGCGCCGGACGCCTCCATGCGGTCGGCCGCCACGCCCTTGAGATGTGCCAGTTCCGCCTTCAGCGCATCAAGCTCGTCTCGCAGTGTCTGTGCCGCTGTCATCCTGTCCTCCTTCATGCCGGGTTTGGTAAGCGAACCGCAAAGGCTGGCGCACCAATTTGACCTTGCAGATTCTAAACATTTTTAACGCGCGCGTGGGAACTTCTTTTCATCGCAGGCGGCGGCCTCACGCGGGGCCGAGGCATCATGCCGCCCCGCCTGCCGCCAGATCTGGCATCCCCCGCTTTCATCATCGCCCACGCAAAGCCCGCGTCAGCCCGCCGGGCGATGCGGACGGCCGCTCGCTTGTGAGAAAGTCATGACCGCTCTCCTTCTCGCCGCCCCACCCGCGATCGCCCCGCCAGGGAGCCTGCATGCCCCCATGCTCGACTCGCCAAAAAGCCAGCCGCTCCTTACCGTCACCGGCAGCATCAGACACACCAACGCACAGGCTGCAGCCGAGTTCGACATGGATATGCTGAAGGCACTGAGAGGCCGCCGCGCCCGCCTTGAGACGCCGTGGACGCCGGGGCCAACCCTGTTCGAAGGGCCATATCTGCGTGCGGTGCTGGACGCCTCGGGCGCCAGGGGCGAGGCGCTGCGGCTGAAGGCCAGCAGCGGCTATCAGGCCGAGATCCCCATTACAGACGCACTCGACCTCGACACCATCCTCGCCATCAAGATGAACGGCTTCCCCATGCATGTGCGCTACAAGGGGCCGCTATTCCTCATCTATCCCTTCGACCGCAAGCCCGAACTCTACACACCGACCTATTTCGCGCGCTCGGTCTGGCAGATCAGCGAAATCGAGGTGGTACCGTAGCTTCCCCTGCGGCAATCATTTCGGCCTTGGGTCGCAGAGAGCCAAGTCAAGCAACCTCCATTTGGTGCTACTGTTGCAAGCCCATCCAACTCACGGTAGATGCAGGTCAGCCGTGGGGAGGCTGGAAGATGATCACGAAGGAAAAGGCGCTCGAGGTTGCAAGGTCCGCGGGCTGGCTGTCGGAACAGAACCCCGCCCTCCA
>JBIIGF010000100.1:0-6356 GCA_044236665.1 Aestuariivirga sp.
CTGCCACTGCATCAGCGAGGTCATCCGTTGATCCGTCATCAACGATGATCAGTTCGAAGTCCGTGAATGTCTGCTGGCACAGCGACTCGATCAACGCCGGCAGGAAGGCCCGGCGGTTGTGAAAGGGCGAAACGATACTGATGGCGGGCGCAGGCGTCCCGCCATGCATCGCGCCCGCTGCCGTGGCAAGGGCACGGCCCGCGTCTGGCTTGCCTGCGGGATCATCAGACATCGGCATGTTGCTCATCGCGCAGTTCAACCCGGCTTGCGGCAATTCCTCTCCACCAGCCAGCAAGGCGAGTGAGGTAGCGCTCCATCTCGAACTTTGCGGCGTGGTCCTGCCGGGCGGCTTCGCCCATCTCCCTGCGAAGCCCGGGCGCTTCGATCAACTGCCGGATGGCGCCGGCCAGTGCCGGCACATCGCCCGGCTCGACAAGCAGCCCGTTGCGCCCGGGCACCACGACTTCCGGGATCGCGCCGACCGGCGTCGAGATGACCGGCACGCCATGCGCGAAGGCCTCCAGAATGACCATGGGAAGGTTCTCGGCATAGGAGGGCAGAACCAGCATGTCGGTCTTGTCCAGCAGCGCTGTCCGCTCGGCGGTGGAGATCCAGCCCGGAACATGAACACGCCCCGCCAGGCCCATCGCCTCAACCTGCTGGCGTGTCTCGACGACAGGGCCATCCCCGGCAAGGGTGGCGGTCCAGCCCGGGAGGAAATTCAGGCCCGCCAGCGCCTCCAGAAGGTCAGCGCTGCCCTTGCGCTTGCCCAATTGGCCGAGGAAGGTGATGCGGGCCGCTGTAGGCTCCTCCTCCGTTGGCGGACGACGCGCCACCGACGCGGTGGCATTGGGCAAAACGGTGATCTTCGGAATGACCGAAGGCTGCAGTTCGCCCACCACCTTCGCCCAGTAGGTGCCCAGCACGAGAATGCCCATGCTGCCATCAAACATGCGGCCCAATTCGCCACGCAGGATGCCGTTGGTCTGTTGCCAGAAGTCCTTGTAGTCGGTGCCGTGGAGGTGCACGACATAAGGAACGCCGAGCATCCGTGCCAGCCTCGCGAGAACCGCCTTGCGGTAGCTGCTTCCCCTGACCGACAGATGGATATGCAACAGCGAGACATCGCCTCGCGCGGCGGCCAGCGCCAGCCGGACCAGCGCAGCGGCAAAGATGCCCTGTGCCGCCCACAGGCTGCCCTTGCCGCGCGTGACGAGGCGCTGGCAGCGCACACCCAATTCGGGATGGCGTTCAATCCCATCGACAATCGCATCATTGAGCCGGTCGATACCGCCCATGCCATCCTGCCCATAAGGCGTGGCGAGATAGACAGAGAGCACCGGCCGCCCGCTGTGTCCCACATGCCCAGTCATGACTGATCCCCCTTTCCGGCGCGGCTGTCGCGCAGGATGGCCAGCAACAGGCCCGCCGCCATGCCGAGTGCTGCAGCAAGGCCAAACACCAGGATGAGATTCGGCGCATAGGCGCGAGGCGGCGGCGAGGCGGCTGTGACAAGCCGCACGGTCGAGACCGGGTAGGATTCACGCTGAACGGCCTCGGTGAAGGCGCTGTAGAAATCCTGATAGACCTTGCGGTAGGTCTCCGCGCTCAGCTGCAACTCTTCCATGGTGGCGGACTCGCTGCTGGCACGGAAATTCTGGGTACGCTTCGCCGCCGCGTTCATCTGCAGCCGCAATTGCTGCAGGCGGCTCTCCATCCACTCGGCCGCGCTGCGTGCCGCCTCGGCGCGCGCGTCGATCAGGTACTGCACATAGGCCAGCGCCGCCTCATTGGCGATCAGCGCTGCCTTGCTGCGGTCGCTCGACTGGAAGGCAACGTTGATGACCTGCGAGATACCCTCCCTTTCAATGCGGAGCTTGCTGAGGAAAATGTCAGCCGCCGTCTGAACGGGATCGTCCTTGCCGGGCTGGGCGCCGGACAGGAATGGAAGGAAGCCAAAGCGCGGCGGCTGCTTCTGGAATTCCAGATCCTTCGGCAGATCAAGCCGGTTGACCACCGCGAGTGCAATGGTACGTGACTTCAGCACCACCATATGCGTTTCGATCTGGCCTGTGTCGACGTTGAGGCCCAGGTCACTGGCCTCGCGGAAGATCTGCGGCAGCCTTGGGTCAAGCAACAACTGTGCCTGGGCGCGGTAGGTGACCGGCGCCAGAACAAAATAGACCGCACCCAGCGTGAGGGCGGCAGCCGTCGCCGCCACCAGGATCAGGCGGTTGCGGGACAGCAGGCGGAAAATGTCGCCGAAAGCGGCATAGTCCCGTCCGGATGCATGGCCGATGCTATGGAACTCCTGCGGCGCGAAATACTGCGGCAAGTTCATCAGGTCCCCTTCTCACGTTTCATGGTCCCGTCACCCGGCCGCCGGTGAGGCGGAGCCGGAAGGTCTCGACAGCGGCCCTGGCCAGGAAGGCGGGCCCCAGAACGAGATAGCGCCGCCACAGGCGTGCCGGTTCGCAGCCGAGGCGATGCAGCCACTCGAGCCCGTTCCGGCGCATCCACACCGGGGCGCGCGGAATCCGGCCGGCATGAAAATCGAAGGCCGCGCCAACCCCGATCACCACCGCGCTCTTCAGCTTCGCGGCATTCTCACGCATCCACATCTCCTGCTTGGGGCAGCCAAGCCCCACCCAGACGATGTGTGGCCGCGCCGCATTGATTTGCTCGAGGTCGCGGGCCTGCTCGGCGGGCGAAAGCGGGCGGAAGGGCGGCGCATGGGTGCCTGCGACCAGCAGTCCCGGAAAGCGGCGCTGAAGCGCCTGGGCGAGGCCGTCGGCAACGCCTTCGGCACCACCATAGAAATAATGCCGCCAGCCGCGGCCAACACCCGCCGCGCACAACTGCAGCATGATGTCAGGCCCGGGGACGCGCTGCGCCGCGCGTTGTCCGCGAAGCCGCGACACCCACACCAGCGGTGTTCCATCGGGCAGCACCATGTCGGCGCTGCGCAACGCCGAGAGATGTGCCGGGTTGCGCTGCGCCTGCATGACGCTGTTCACATCGGCAGCGCAGACATAGCGGGTTTCGCCGGCATCGGCCCATTGTCCGATCTGATGGATTGCGCTTGGCATGTCGACCACGCTGATGGGTACGCCGAGGATATCTGTCCGCATGTGCATCATTCAGAAGTTCAGCAGTCCCTGATTGTTCCCGCGGCCGGCGGCAAAGTTGATGTCGCGGGGCGCTCAGCGGCGTTGTACTGGCTGCACGGCCTGCAGCGCGGTTCAGGGCTTCGCCCGCAGATGTTCATCGGCCCAGGCTTGGAACATCAGTACGGTCCACATCTGCAAGGTCCAGTCGCGGCGGCCAGACACATGTTCCGCCCACATTTTTGCAATCGCCTCGGGAACGAAGATGCCCTGCGCAGCGAGCCCCACCGGATCCAGCAAGGCTTCGGCCCAATCGCGCAGCGGCCCGCGCAGCCACTGGCCGATGGGCAGAAAGAAGCCGAGCTTCGGCCGGTCGATGATCGATGGCGGCACATATCTGTAGAGAACCTGGCGAAGAGCCCATTTGCCCTGGCCGTCACGGATCTTCATGCCGGCCGGCATTCTGGCGGCGAGCGCCACCACATCGGGATCGAGCAGCGGCGCGCGTGTTTCAAGGCTCACGCTCATCGCCGTGCGATCGACCTTGCAGAGAATGTCATCGGGCAGGTAGGTCAGCGCATCAAAATACATCATGCGCGCCGCGGGGTCCTCAAGGCCGGCTTTCGGCAGCGGATCATCGAGGAGAAGCGACACCTCGGTCCTGGCGCCATTCATGAAGGCCGCAACGCGCCCCGGTTCAGGCCATGAGGCGACGAAGTTCAGATAAAGATCATCGAGGCTCCGCACATTCGAAAACCGCGTGCCGAGGCGTTGAAGCCTGTCGGCGATGGGCGGCGCCTTGCGCCGCGCCGCCTGCAACTGCGTCAGCCCATCCCACCAGCTTGCCGGAACGGTGGCGATGGCGGCCCCAAGCGAACGGCGGACCGCGAAGGGAATCGCACTGAAGCTATCCCACAAGGCAGGCACGCGCTGATAGCGGGCATAGCCGCCGAACAATTCATCACCGGCATCGCCGGTCAGTGCCACGGATACATGAGGCCGCGCTGCCTGGCAGATCAGCAGCGTCGGAATCTGCGAGGCATCGGCAAAAGGTTCGTCGAAGATACCGGCAAGGCGCGGGATCACGGCTCTCGCCTCCTCTGCCGTCACCCGTATTTCGGTGTGCTGCGTGCCGATGTGGCGAGCCACCGCCGCCGCGTGGGGTGACTCGTCGAACTCCTTCTCCTCGAAGCCCACGGTGAAGGTCCGGACAGGCGACACGCTGTTCTTCTGCATCAGCGCGACGATCAGAGAGGAATCAATGCCGCCGGAGAGAAACGCCCCAAGCGGCACATCCGACAGCAACTGGCGGCGGACCGCGCGATCCAGCAACGCGTCCAGCTGTTCGACGGCCTCCGCGTCATGTTGCAAGATACTGTCCTGCCCGGCCTCCGTCACCTGCGACAGCGACCAGTAGCGCTCGACGCTGAACCCATCGCCCCTCTGGCCGGGCCGCAGCGGCACGCGGGGAATGGCATCCGGCGGCCCGGTCACCGTCAGGATGCAGCCCGCTTCAAGCTTGTAGACATGTTGCCAGATGCTGCACGGGCTTGGCACGTAACCAAAGCGCAGATACTGTTCGAGCGCGCCGAGGCAAAGCCGGGATTCAAACCGCGGATGAGCCCTGAGGCTCTTGAGTTCCGATCCGAAGATCAGGGTGCCACCTGCCCAGCCATAATAGAGAGGCTTCTCGCCGAACCTGTCGCGCGCCAGCATCAATTCGCCGGACTGGCGGTCCCACACGGCAAGGGCGAACATGCCGGCAGCCCGCCGCAACGTCTCCTTCAGCCCCCAGCGCGAGATTCCCGCCAGCAGCGTCTCCGTATCGGAATGGCCCCGCCACCGTGGAGCCGACCCCGCCTGGGCCAGTTCCTCCCGCAGGTCCGGATGATTGTAGATCTCGCCATTGAACACCAGAATGAAGCGGCCGTTTTCCGACATCATCGGCTGGTGGCCGGCGAGCGAGGTATCCACGATGGCGAGGCGCCGGTGCCCCAGGGCAATGCCCGCCACCGGATCAAGCCAGCTGCCACCATCATCGGGGCCGCGGTGCTCGATTGACTGGGTCATCCGATGGATGGCCGCGTCAGGATGATCCTGACGGCCCAAGCACCCCGCTAGACCGCACATGCGCCCGCACCTTTCTTGTTCACACAGAACCTGCAGGACGCCATGACGTCCGCGCCGGATGATTTGTTCTTCATGGGGGAGATAACTGTGATGACTGCCGGTAACCGTTGGGCCTCAGAACGTGGGCAGGACCGCAAAGTTCCGCATGTGAACAGGCGACCGTAAACAATGAGCGTTCAGCGCAAGTTCCGGTTGGCGCGCGGGAGCGGGAGCAGCGCCAGCACCGTTTCAAGGACCACCGCCGCGCGAGCCCTTGCGCACCTGCACGCCTCAATCAGTAGTGGGTTGCAGGAAGGTGCCGAACACTTGCCACACACGGGGCGCAGTGGCATGGAACCGGTCCAGTCAGGAGAAACATGTTGAACGGAAAACAACCACCCGCAGGAGCCACACGGCAATCTGGCGCAAGGCTCTCGCTGGTTGGAAAATGGCTTCTCATCGCCGCCCTGTTCAGCCTCGCGGTATGGGCAGCCGTTGTCCTCTCGGCATTGTCGCTGTGACAGGAACATGGGCGGCGATGTGCCGTCCATTGCAGCCTGCGCCTAAGGTCATGCCAGCGAAAACAGGCCACCCTTTTCCATCACTGCCGCCTCCAGCCTGAGGATCACGTCGTAATCGGCGGGTTCGGTCACGGTGAAGCCGCCGATCATCAGGCTCTCGCGCACATCCGACAGTGCGGGATCGGCCACTGCGGCGGCCACGGCCTCCTGCCAGCGCCGAATGTCCTGATCGCGCGTGACATAGGGAAGTCCCGGCACGCGGGGCGTTGACCCGAGTTCATGCAACCCGCCGAGCAATTCCGGCCGGTAGCGCCGCACATAGGCAACACAGACCGCATCAATGGCGCAGACATCGGCCTCACCCCTTTGCAGCATTTCGAGCGACTTCACATGTCCGCCAGACACCACCACCCGGCTGAAAAACGTGCCGCCTCCGGCGTGACCGATGAAAAAATGCTTGAGCGCGAGCATGCCCGACATGGAATCCGGCGTATTCACCACCGCGACAGTTCCACGGCAGTCCTGCACCCTGTGCTTCCCGCGGGCGAAGATAAAGCTCGAATAGAGATAGGCGTCGCAACCCGGCACGGCATAATGGGGTGTCCCGATGAGGTTGAGC
>JBIIGF010000101.1:0-6354 GCA_044236665.1 Aestuariivirga sp.
CGGGCTATTCAGAAGTGGTGCTGACGGGCGTCGACCTCACCTCATGGGGTGCCGATCTTGAGGGCCAGCCGAAGCTCGGCCATCTCGTCTCGCGCATCTTGGCGCTGGTGCCGGACGTGAAGCGCCTGCGGCTCTCCTCGATCGATTCCATCGAAGCCGACCCGGAACTGATGGATGTGATCGCCGGCGAGGAACGCCTCATGCCGCATATCCATCTATCGCTTCAGGCGGGCGACAACCTGATCCTGAAGCGCATGAAGCGCCGCCATGCGCGTGAGGACTCCATTGCCTTCTGCAGCGAACTCCGCGCAAGGCGCCCTGGCATCGTGTTCGGGGCGGACATCATTGCGGGCTTCCCCACCGAAACGGACGCGATGTTCGAGAACTCGCTGCGGATCGTCGATGAGTGCGGCCTCACCTATCTTCATGTCTTTCCCTTCTCGCCCCGGCCCGGCACGCCCGCCGCGCGCATGCCGCAGCTTGAGAAGCATGTGATCAAGGAGCGCGCCGCGCTGCTGCGCGCCAAGGGTGACGCAATGCTTGACCAGTTCCTGAGCCGCGAGGTGGGCACCACCCGCCAGGTGCTGGTCGAAACCGAAGCAACGGGCCGTACCGAGCATTTCGCGCAGGTGAAGTTTCAAAGCCGCATGGCGCCCGGTGCCATCGTCACGGCACAGGTGACGGGGCGCGGTGCGTCCCATCTCGAGGCGAGGCTCGCCGCATGAGTTTCTTCAGGAAGCTGTTCAACCGGTCTGCGGCGAAGGCAGAGGATGAGGCCCCACCGCCGCCCGCTGCGATGGAAGAGCAGCTGCCGTCGCTGGATGGGCCCGGGCTTGCCGTCGACGTGCCGCTTGCCATGCCGGAACCCGAGCGGCAGGTCATCGATGCGCCAGAACCCGCGCCGCCTTCCCCGCCACTGCCTGCGGCCGCGCCTGAGCCGCGCCACGGCTGGTTCTCACGCCTCAGCGAGGGGCTTTCCAAGTCTTCGCGCTCGATCACCGGCTCCATCTCCGCGATCTTCACCAAGAGGAAGCTCGACAGGGCGACGCTGCAGGATCTCGAGGACGTGCTCCTCCAGGCCGATCTCGGCCTGCCCATGGCCGAGCGTATCGTGGCCGCAGTGTCGGCCGGCCGCTACGACAAGGAGATCGACCCCGAAGAGGTGAAGCAGATCCTCGCTGCCGAGGTGGCGAAGGTGCTGAAGCCCGTCGAGGTGCCGTTCAATTTCGGCGCGGAAAAGCCGTTCATCGTTCTGGTCGTCGGTGTCAATGGCGCGGGCAAGACCACCACCATCGGCAAGCTCGGCGCCATTGCGCGCCGCGAAGGCCACAAGGTGATGTTGGCGGCCTGCGACACGTTCCGCGCAGCCGCCATCGAGCAGCTCAATGTCTGGGGCGGGCGGATCGGTGCCAAGGTGATGTCGCGGCCCACCGGCGCGGATGCCTCGGGCCTCGCGTTCGACGCGATCCGGGAAGCCCGGGAGGACGGCACCGACATCCTGTTCATCGACACGGCGGGCCGGCTTCAAAACAAACAGTATCTTATGGACGAGCTCGACAAGATCGTGCGCGTGATCAAGAAACAGGATGAGGCGGCACCCCATGCGGTGCTGCTGGTATTGGACGCGACCACCGGCCAGAACGCCATGGCCCAGGCCGAGATCTTCACCAAGGTGGCGGGCGTCACCGGCCTCATCATGACCAAGCTGGATGGTACGGCGCGTGGCGGCATTCTCGTGGCCATTGCGGAGAAGTTCAAACTGCCGGTGCATGCCATTGGGGTTGGCGAGTCGATCGAGGACCTGCAGCCCTTCGAGGCTGAAGGCTTCGCCCGCGCCATTGCCGGACTGGAGGAAAGATGAGCACCACGGCGGCCCCCAAGATGGGGCAGGGCATGAAACTGCTGATCGAGATGGGGCCACTCGTGGCCTTCTTCATCGCCAATTGGAAGGCGGGCATCTTCTGGGGCACCGGCATCTTCATGGCGGCGACGGCGGTGTCGCTCATCGCCTCCTGGGTGCTGACGCGCAAGCTCGCCATGGTGCCGCTCGTCTCGGCCGTGTTCGTGGCGCTGTTCGGCGCGCTCACCCTGTGGCTCCACAGTGACCTGTTCATCAAGGTGAAGGTCACGCTCATCAATGCGCTGTTCGGCGCGGTGCTGCTGGGCGGTGTGGCCATGGGCCGCAGCTATCTGAAGCTCATCATGGGCGAGGCGGTGAAGCTCACCGAACAGGCCTGGCGAACGCTCTCCATCCGCTGGGGCGTGTTCTTTCTGGCGCTTGCCGTTCTGAACGAGATCGTCTGGCGCAATGCCTCGACCGACACGTGGGTGAACTTCAAGGTCTTTGGCCTGCTGCCGATCACGCTCATCTTCGCCTTCGCCAATGCCCCCTTCATGTCGAAGCACATGATCGAGGATGACAAGCCGGACGCTCAGTAGGGCTTCGGATCGCCGAATTCGCCGGGCGGGTTCGAGAAGGGCGGAAAATCCGCAACGCCCTCAACGCTGCGGTATTGTTCCAGCGCCCAGCGCACCGAGGGGAAGGCGAGGTCCTCCCACGGGATCGCGTCCCAGCCGGCCAGCATCACCTCCAGGCTTTCCGGGCCTGCTGAAAACGCAGGTGTTTCGAGATGCGCCAGATACATGATCTGCACCTGCGCGATGCGCGGAATGGTGTAGACGGCGAGAAGCCTGTCGATCACGATTCTCGCATTCGCCTCTTCATGGGCTTCGCGCATGGCGGCCTGTTCGGTGGTCTCGCCCACTTCCATGAAGCCCGCCGGCAAGGTCCAGTAGCCGACGCGCGGCTCGATGGCGCGGCGGCAGAACAGGATCTGCCCCTCATGGCGCACGATGGCGCCCGTCACGATCTTCGGATTGACGTAATTGATGAAGCCGCAGGTAGCGCAGACATCGCGCTCATGAGTGTCTCCAGCCGGAATTTCCCGCCGGAAGCCGATGTTCTGAGTCTTACTGTTCATCGCTTGTCAAGTGTTGAAATCTGTGTGCGGATCATCTTAACTCGATTTCAGGCAAAGAGCATACATTGAATTTTCTGGCCTCTTTTTGCTTGCAGCGTAAAATCCGAGCCGCTAGTTGTGCGCGGCTCCGAGAGGGGAGGCTACTCCCCGCGCCGTTGAGCAGGGAGGCCGGCAACGGCAAAAGAATTTTCGTGGCAACCGGTAGCGCAAGGCGCCGGGCCGCGGGCAGGAGAAGGGGCGTATGACAACAACGAAGGACGTGAAGCAATTCTCGCGTTCACCGTCGCACCTGTTGAAACGGGCGGCGCAGTATTCGAACCTCATCTATATGGGCGAGGTGGGAAAGTCCGGCCTCACGCACCGGCAGTTCACCGTGTTGCTCGCGGTCGACGCCAATGACGGCAAGAGCCAGACCGAACTGGTGAAGCTCACCGGCATCGACCGTTCGACGCTGGCTGATCTCGTGGCCCGCTTGCTCGCCCAGGGTTATCTGCAGCGCAAGCGCACCAAGGATGACGGCCGCACCAACGCAATCCGCATCACCGCCATCGGCAAGAAGATGCTGAAGATGGCGCAGCCGGGTGCTGACGAGGTGGACAAGCAGCTGCTGTCGCTCATCCCCTCGGCCGACCGCAAGTCCTTCATCGACAATCTCGCCGTGCTCGCCGCCGAGATGGACCGGGCCGAGGCGAAGGAGCCGCCGAAGCCCGCCCGCAAGATCAAGAGCCGCAAGCGCGCCTGAGGCGCTGGCTTCATCGAAACGTGTCATCATGGCCGGGCTCGACCCGGCCATCTTTTTTGGGGGCGGCAAGAAGATGCCCGGGTCCAAGCCCGGGCATGATGGGCGTGCGGTAATGGCGGGAGGGAGTGCCCCCGGTTCAACTGCCCGGGTTCGGCAGCGGTGTCTTGGCCTTCTCGATTTCGCTCGCCAGCGAACCGGTAACTGCCTCCGCCGTCAGGGGGCCGATGTGCTTGTAGCGGATGTTGCCTTCGCCATCGATGACGAAGGTCTCCGGCACGCCATAGACGCCGAAATCGACCGCGGTGCGGCCGGACCGGTCGGCACCCACGGCCGCAAAGGGCTGGCCCAGCGTGCCGAGGAAGCGCGTGGCGTTCTCCGGCTCGTCCTTGTAGTTGAGGCCGTAGAGAGTGATATCCGGGCGCTTGGCGAGTTCGCTCAGCAACGGATGCTCCACCCGGCATGGCACGCACCAGGATGCCCAGACATTGACGACCGCGACCTTGCCCTTCTGGAGGTCGGCCGTGGCAAAGCCCGGCACATTGAGGCCGGGAATCGGGTTGAGCACGAAATCCGGCACCGGCTTGTTGATGAGTGCTGATGGGATTTCCGACGGCTTGCCGGAAAGCCCCTTCCAGAACAGGCCCGCCAGTGCTGCAAAGACGATGACGGGGATCAGCACCACCCACAGGCGGGCGCGCTGTGGTGTCTCCTCGCTGCCGCTCATGCGCGTCCCCCCTTGCGCTGGGCGTCGAGGCGCGCCGCCTCGGCCCGCAGCCGCCGGTCCTTCATCAGGATCGATATGATGAGGCCCCCCAGGCAGATGACGGTCAGCGCATAGGAGGCGATGACGAAGCCGATATGGTTGGCGGAAAAGTCCATCAGCGGTCTCCGATCTCTGCGATATGGATCTGGCGGATCTTGCGGGCCGCGATCTCGGCCCGCATCGACACGAGGTGCAACGCCAGGAACAGGAAGCTGTAGGCCAGCCCCATGACGAGCAGCGGCCACAGCATGGAGGCGTCGATGGTCGGCCCGTCCATGCGGAACACGCTGGCCGGCTGGTGCAGCGAGTTCCACCAATCCACCGAGAACTTGACGATCGGCACGTTGATGAATCCGACCAGCGCCACGATGCGCGCCACCATGGCGGCGCGATGCGGTTCCTCGATGGCGGCCCAGATCGCCATGTAGCCCACATAGAGCAGCATCAGCACGAACATCGAGGTGAGCCTTGCGTCCCACACCCACCACGCGCCCCACATGGGCTTGCCCCACAGCGAGCCGGTGGCGAGCGACAGGAAGCAGAACACGGCGCCGATCGGGGCCGCCGTCTTCGCCGCCACATCCGCCAGCGGATGGCGGAAGATCAGCGCGATGGCGCTGGCCAGCGCCATGACCGAATAGACGAACAGCGCCATCCAGGCGGCGGGCACATGGACATACATGATGCGCACCGTTTCGCCCTGCTGGTAATCGGGCGGCGACACGACAAGCGCACCGTAAAGCCCGACGGCAAACAGCCCGATTGTGATGGCCCAGACATAGGGCAGGACCGCATTGGCGATTTTCAGGAAACGGGTGGGGTTGGCGAGATACTGCATGGGATGCCTTTTAGGGGAGCGCCGTCACTTGAGGTAGGACTTCAATGCCGCAGCGGAGGCAAAGGGCGAAACGACGAGGCTGACGAGGGCGATGGCCGCAAGGATCAGCAGCGAGGCCGTGGTGAGGCCCGGCGTGGCATGGCCCTGCGAGGCTGACAGCCCGAAGATCAGCACCGGCACATAGAGGGGCAGCACAAGGATCGACACCAGCAGCCCGCCCCGCCGCAGCCCCACCGTCACCGCAGCACCGATCGAGGCGAGCAGCGACAGCGCGATGGACCCCAGCGCCATGGCAAGGCTCAAGGGAAGGATGTCGGCAGGATCGAGGTTGACGAGGAAACCGAGCAGCGGCGCGGCAATGGCCAGCGGCAGGCTGGTGGAGAGCCAGTGCGCGACCGATTTCGCCAGCGCCACCATCTCGAAGGGAACAGGCCCCATGGTCATGATGTCGAGCGAACCATCCTCATAGTCCTGCTGGTAGATGCGGTCAGCCGAGAGCAGCACCGAGAGCAGCAGCGAGATCCACAATGCGCCGGGCGCGATGCGGCCGAGCAGCGCCTGATCGGGGCCGATGCCGATGGGTAGCAGCACCACCACAGTGAGGAAGAAGCCCAAAGCCGTGCCGACCCCGCCGCCTTGGCGGAAGTTCAGGCTCAGGTCGCGGCGGATCAGGGTGAGGATGAGGTTCACGGCCGCCCTCCGAGGTCAAGCCGCACATCCGGCTCGCGGCCCAGCGGCACATGGGTGGCGGCAATGATCATGCCGCCGCGCGCCAGTTGCGTGTCCATCACCGCGACGAGGCGGGCCAGTGACGCGGTGTCGAGGCCGACGGTGGGTTCATCCAGCAGCCACAGGACGCGTGGAACCAGCACGAGGCGGGCAAGCGCCAGCCTGCGCTTCTGCCCGGCCGAGAGGAGCCCCGCCGGATAGGAGGAGAGCCGCGTGAGGTCGAAGGCCTCCAGCGCCTCCCCGACATCGCCGCCGCCCATGAAGCCACGCCAGAATTCGAGGTTCTCGAAGACGGTCAGCG